>JAAYDD010000254.1 GCA_012729435.1 Desulfobulbus sp. | reverse complement strand
ATACCTCACCACAGGCGAAAAGCGGTGGCGTACTGATTCTGCATGACCTCGGCAGTTTTGAGAAAATGAATCCCTTTACTCTGAAAGGGGCGGCGCCTCGCGGCTTGACATCATATCTTTTTGAAACTCTGGCAGTACCGAGTCTGGATGAACCGTTTGCTGAGTATGGTTTGATTGCCGAGGATATTCAGCTTGCTCAAGATAAAAGGTCGGTCACTTTCACGCTCAATCCAAGAGCCCGTTTTTCCGATGGTTCACCGGTTACTGCCGAGGATGTCAGGTTTTCGCTGGAGATCTTAAAGAGCGACGAGGCGCATCCATTTTACCAGATGTACTTTCAGGATATCACCAGGGCAGAGGTGGTTGATAAAAGGATTATACGGTTTTATTTTGCACAGGTTAACCGGGAGTTACATATGATTGCCGGCCAGTTGCCGGTGCTGAGCAAAAAATTCTATACAGCTGTTCCGTTTGATTCTGCAACAGGCAGAGGGGCAATGAGAGTTCCCGTTGGTTCCGGTCCCTATGTGGTGGCCGAGGTTCAACCGGGAAAATCCATTACGTACAGGAAAAATCCTGACTATTGGGGAAGGGATTTGGGTGTCCGTAAGGGAATGTTTAATTTCGAAACCATCATCATCAAATATTACAAGGATCCGGTGGTGAGTCTTGAAGCCTTTAAAGCCGGTGAATTTGATTTTTTGAATGTCAACATCGCCAAACAGTGGAACCGTGATATGATCGGACGTCGGTTTGACAACGGTGAGTTGACGAAAAAGACCTTTCCGCACAAGAACAATGCCGGTATGCAGGGCTTTGTCTTTAATACCAGAAAGCCGTTGTTTGCTGATCGCCCGGTTCGAGAGGCTCTTGGCCTGGCTTTTGATTTTGAATGGGCTAATAAAACGCTGTTCTTTTCGCAGTACACACGGAATTCCTCTTATTTTTCCAATTCTGATTATGCTGCCAAAAATCTGCCCGGCCCGGAAGAACTTCAGTTACTGGAACCTTTCCGCAGTCAGCTTCCGTCCGAGGTGTTTACTCAACCCCTGTACCCTCCCTCCACTGAGCCGCCTTCCAGTTTACGGGCTAACCTGCAGAAGGCAAGAGATATGCTGGAAAAGGCCGGCTGGACAATTAAAGACGGTGTGCTGGTGAATGACCGGGGACACCGGTTCCGTTTTGAAATTCTGCTGGCGGACTCCTCCTTTGAACGCGTGATAGCGCCCTATGCCGTCAATTTGAAAAAGCTGGGTGTTGAGATGTCGTACCGAACCATTGATCCGGCGCTTTACGCTGACCGGGTTAAAAACTTTGACTTTGACATGGTGGTTACGACGTATGGACAGTCCCAATCTCCAGGCAATGAACAACGTGATTACTGGACGACCTCTGCTGCTGATCGTAAGGGCTCGAGAAATCTTGCCGGTATTAAAAGCCCCGCCGTAGACAGCTTGGTTGACGCAGTTATCTATGCTGAAACACAGAAGCAGTTGACCACTGCCTGTCGGGCGCTGGACAGGGTGTTGTGGTACGGTTATTATGTTGTGCCGAACTGGTATCTGCCCAACCATCGTCTGGCTTACAGTACCAGACTGAAGCATCCGGAGCAGATACCGCTGTACTACGGTGCGGAGCAGTGGCTGGACACGTGGTGGGTTGAACAGGGAAAGTGACTTTCCTCATTGCAGTTCGT
>JAAYDD010000253.1 GCA_012729435.1 Desulfobulbus sp. | reverse complement strand
TGATTGTCGGTCGTATGGAACGTACACTGAATCGTCAGAAATAAATTTTCGGCTGAAGAGTTGCGACGGGTCAGGGGACGCGTTACCCGTGCAGAACCCCCGCCGGTCGGCTCAATACATAAAACAGCCGGGATATCAACTTTAACGTATAGCTGTATGAGTCGAGATTCTTTCTTTTTTCGCTGGGTTGCACTTGTTGCCCTTGTCCTCTGTCTGACCTGGCCTGTCCAGGCAAGCTCCTTTACCATAGGTGAAGAGCGGAAGATCGGAGAGTATCTGCTTTACTCCATGCGCAAGGAGCTGTCCACCCTGGACGACCCGGATATAAGCCAGTATATCAATAACCTGGGTGCAAGAGTTCTTGAGAATATCGGACCTCAGCATTTTGACTATCACTTTTTTGTGGTGAAAAGTGATCAGTTCAATGCCTTTGCCGCTCCGGCCGGCCTTGTGTTTTTTTATACCGGTCTGATTGAAACCATGAAAACCGAAGACCAGCTGCTCAGTGTTCTGGCCCATGAAATAGGCCATGTTGTCAGCCGTCACATTGCCCAGCGACTGGAGAAGAGCAGTAAAATCAGTGCGTTGTCTCTTATTCTGGGTGCAGCCGGCCTGGCTCTGGGTGTACCGGGGCTCTCTCAGGGACTGCTGACAGGTTCCATGGCTGCAGGGCAGACCCTGAATCTCAAGTACAGTCGTGAAGATGAAGAACAGGCTGATCGTCTGGCCTTTGGCTGGATGCAGCGGATGCAGCGGGATCCCGAGGCCATGCGGGAGATGCTCCAGACCATGCGACGTATTACCCGCTATCAGATCGGTCCCGGCACCCCGCAGTACCTGCTCACTCACCCTGACCCTGAGGCGCGTCTGGGATATGTGGAGTCGCTCATCGAGGTGGACCAGCAACGGCAGAAACCTCAGGCATATGTCCAGACCAATAATTTTGCCTTCTTGCGTTTTAAATATCGTGTTCTTGTCCAGTCCGCCGATCCGGACAGGCTTCGCACCTCCTGCGTAACTCTCATGAATTCGGCGAAAGAGGCCGAACAACGGCACATGGCCAGATACGGTCTGGCCCTGTTGGATGCGCGGGATCACAAATATGAACAGGCATTACAGCATCTGGCCAGGGTTCATGAACAGTACCCCCATGAAAGTATCCTTGATGTTGACCGCGCAGTCATTCTTCTGCAGAACGGCCGTTACAACGAGGCCCGCCCTGTTCTCGAACAGGCGGTGAAACGTGATCCGACCGACCTCTACGGAGTATATCAGCTGGGCAAGCTCGAATCGATGTCCGGTAATTTCCCGAAAGCACGACAGCTGCTGCTGCGGGTCGCGGCGATGATGCCTGAGTATGCGCAACTCTACTTTGATTTAGGACAGCTTGAAGCCAACAGCGGCAGAGAAGGGGTCAGCGTCTTTTATCTGGCCAAGTACAACCTCTATCGGGGCAATATCAAAACAGCGAAACAGTACTTCATGCGAGCGGCCAAGGATACGACAATTCCGGAAAATATGCGGTCCGAGGCCAAACAGACTGTTGAAAAACTTGATGAACTGGAAAAAGAGATGTGACGGCCATGCTTGTACGATTTTCTGTGTCAATGGATGAAAAGCTGCTGGCCCGGCTTGATGAGTATCTTGAACGTCGCGGCTACTCGAATCGATCCGAAGCGATCCGTGATCTTATCAGAAACGTTCTCGTCAATGAGGAGTGGGAACAGGACAGTGAGGTCGTCGGCGTGATCACCCTGGTGTACAATCACCATCAGCCGCAGCTACAGGAAAAGATAACTGAAATTCAGCACGAGTATCACCACCAGATCACCTCCACAACGCATGTGCACATGGATCATGACAACTGTCTTGAGGTGACCATTGTCAAGGGAAGAGCCTCCCAGGTACGTGACCTGGCGGAACGTCTGATCGCATTACGCGGCGTTAAAAACGGTAACCTGACCATGTCAAGCACCGGTGATCAGCTGTACTGAACGTACTCTCAGTTTTTTTTGTTTTTACGCCAGTTCTGGTGGGTGATCCCGAATTTTTTAATCTTGTAGTTCAGCACGCGCGGACTGATCCCCAGGCAGCGGGCCGTATCTTTCTGCACCCACAGGTTTTCAGCCAGTGCCTTTAAGATGAGCTCCCGCTCGTGCATCTCCAGGGACTCAGTATTTTGAGTGAGAACAGGAGAGGGGTGGCGCAGTTCAGGGATGTGGATGGATTGAAGGCCGATCAGAGTCTCTTCTTCAAGGATGACCGCCCGTTCTATGGTATTACCAAGCTGGCGGATGTTGCCTGGCCAGTCATATCCCTGAATCATGGCCATGGCCTCCGGAGTAAAACCGGTGATGTTTCCTTTGTTGAGCGAAGTGGTTGATTTTTCGAGGAGTCGCATTGCAAGGGCCGGAAGACACCGTGCGCGGTCTTTGAGATCAGGAAGATGCACGGGCAGGACGCTGATACGGTAGTAGAGGTCTTCACGGAATTTTCCCTGGGCAATCAGGGTGGGCAGGTCCTTGTTGGTCGCTGCAATGAGCCGGATATCGACCTTGATGGTCTTGTTGCCGCCAACACGTTCAAAAGATTTATCTTCAAGCACCCGGAGCAGTTTTGCCTGAATCTCCAGCGAAATTTCACCTATTTCGTCAAGAAAGATGGTGCCGCCGTCCGCCTGTTCAAAACGGCCGATACGTTGTTTGTCCGCACCGGTGAACGACCCCTTCTCGTGACCGAACAGTTCGGATTCCAGCAGTGTTTCCGGTATATTGACACAGTTGATTTTAATGAACGGCTGCTTCCGGCGTGGCGAGTTGTAGTGCACTGTGGCCGAAAGAAAGCTTTTTCCGGTTCCGGTGCTGCCGGTTATCAGGATGGTTGCATCGGTTGAGGCAAATTTTTGCAGATTCTTTATTACACTTCTGAAGGTCTCACTTTCAGCAACGATATGATCGAAACTGTAGACAATATCCTGTGTGCGCCGCAGATAGGCCAATTCATTTTCCTGCTGCCGGCGCTGCAGAACCTGACGGACAGTCCGTTTTATCCGTGCCGGTGACAGAGGGAGATTGAGAATGTCATAGAGGTCTGAGTCGGTCAGTTTGTCCAGAAGTATCTCAGCTTCAGGTTCACAGACAACAACAATCGGCGTTGATGGGCTCTGGTCATGTATTTTATCTAATATGCCGAGTATCTTGCTCTCGTTCTCAGGCTGAAAGTTCAAAAAGATCGTGTCATATATCTTCTTGTTGATCTCGTTCTGGAATGATCTCAGATCATGCTGAAAGTTCAGTTCAAATTGTCCGCCCAGAGCGGATTCAACATTTCGCTGACTTTCCGGTGAAAACTCGTAGGCGAGCAGAGCAGGTCTTTTTTTTGTCATGTTCCTGTTACTCCCGTTCTTGATTTCCGTTTTGAGTTTTCAATGCCGTTTTTGTAATTATAGGGTTCGTGCATCCAAATGTAAACAGCAGTTGGCCAGGGTTTTGTAGAGATGGTACAGGTTAAAAAGATCGATGCGGAGCAGGAACGGTTTGACATACGGATGATGCAGCAGGCGTTGCTCCAGGCAAAAAAGGCCGCTCTTCAGGGTGAAGTGCCGGTGGGTGCCGTGGTGGTTGCCGAAAATCAGTGTATCCTTGCCGAAGCCGGTAACTGCTGCATAGGTCTTTCTGATCCGGCCGGTCATGCAGAGATGCGGGCTGTCCGGCTGGCCGGTCAGCGGCTTGGTAATTACCGGCTTCCAGGTACAACGGTGTATGTCACCCTGGAACCCTGCCCGATGTGCGCTGCACTTCTTGTCCATGCCCGGGTCGCCCGCCTTGTCTTCGGGGCCGCAGATCCTAAGGGCGGGGCCGTGATTTCAAAATATCAGATAGGCAGTGATGGCCTGCTCAACCACAGTTTTGCAGTGAGGAGCGGCGTCTGTGCTGAGGAGTGCGGGCAGATCCTGCAGGACTTTTTTCGAAAACGTCGGTAGTTTTTTGTTGCAATAACACTATGTTCAGGATAGAAGAGGCTCCAAGCTGAGTAAAACACACAGCTTGGCCGTTATTTTTCAGTCATCTGTGGAGAGGTGACCGAGTGGCTGAAGGTGCACGCCTGGAACGCGTGTGTACGAGAGTACCGAGAGTTCGAATCTCTCCCTCTCCGCCATCTTTTAAAAGCCCCCTGCCTGGCAGGGGGCTTTTTTTGTTGGTCTCACCCCCCTGTAAAAATACCTTCCTTTATTTCACCGAATAATCTGTTGGTTCAGGTATCATCTGTCCGGAAATGTGTAACTCCCTGATGAAAAGACCATCTTTTGTCATAAGAACTGCTTATTAAATTCATGATCGTTTTGAATACACTTAGACGAGGATAAAGGTGAGCAAGAGAAATATCCGTACGATATTCCATGCAAACTGATTGGCCTTTCTGTTAGCCTGTTGATATGTTGTATATCGAGTTGGCGAAGCCCTGACAGTTCACATACATTTATAAATAAGGTGTGAAGAAAGTTTATCTTTTTCTGACTGTACAGAAAAGGGTGTTGATGGCTGACTTTCTTCAAGGATGTGCAATGCATTCATATCTACCATATATCTGGGCTAAAACAGAGAAGACTACATCCTCCAGGTGGCATCCTCTTCTGTTACACATGCTGGATGTGTCGGCCAGTGCCGACGGTATTTTATCCCGTGAGCCTGCATCAACACGTAAGAGGATATCGTCGAT
>JAAYDD010000021.1 GCA_012729435.1 Desulfobulbus sp. | reverse complement strand
TGTTCGGTTAACTGCGGCTCTACTCATCAGCTTTAGCCTCCTGCAGGTCTTTCGCATGCTGTCCGCTGAACGGGTTGTTCGTTCTTAAAAGGGCCGGCATCACACAGGATAAGCATACTGACCATCTGAAACCTCCACTTACGGGAGTCTATAGTGTCCGTCTTCACCGGCATTCGCGTACACGGTACTTTGGCGAAAATCTATTTCTGCACTGTGATCACCTTCTGCTCACTCTATGCGGCTCAACCGATTCAGCCGGTTTTTCAGCATGAGTTCTCGCTTACCTCGTTTCAGGCAATACTTTTCACCACGCTGATGATGATGCCGTTAGGGTTTGCCCCCATGTTTTACGGTGTTCTGCTGGAGGCATTATCGGCCAGAATGATCGTCAGAACCGCTGTCCTGCTGCTCGGTATTCTTGAGTTGGTGTTCAGCCTGACCAGTAATTACCTCATCCTCCTTCTCCTGCGTGCCCTGCAGGGGTTGGCTATCCCGGCCATCCTCACTTCACTGGTCAGCTACATATCGTTTACCGCTCACCGGGAAGAGGTACAGGCCGCAATCGCCCGGTATATTGCGGCTACGATTCTGGGCGGGTTTCTCGGACGATTTTTATCCGGCCTGTTCACCGATCTGTTTGGCTGGCGTTTTTTCTTTTTTTTGCTCGGCCTGCTTTTGCTCTGGATCTTTTATCTTCTTCGCACCCTTGAGAAAGACGCGAATTTGGAATACAGCCGGCCTTCTGCAACCGAGGTCATCGGGTTGGTCAGGCAACCGCAATTTTTCTGGCTCTACTGCACAATTTTTTCAGTGTTCTTTGTTTTTGCCGGTTTACTCAACTTTCTGCCCTTTCAGTTAAAGGCGGTCAACCCTTCCTTCCGGGAGACCGGCATTGGTTTCATGTATTTCGGGTATATTATGGGAATACTTGTTTCCCTCAATATCCGCTGGCTCATCAGATTCTTTGGTTCGGAAACCAGAGTGGCCATGAGCGGTCTCTTTCTGTATATCTTCGGTATACTGGGGTTTATGTTACCGGATCACCGTGCCATGTTCATTGCCATGTTTGTCTTTTGTACGGGGATGTTCATGGCGCATTCTCTTCTCTCCGGTTATGTCAACACTCTGGCAAAAAGTAAAAAGGGGATTGCCAATGGTGTGTACATCTCCTTCTATTACCTCGGCGGAACCATGGGATCCTTTGCACCCGGGGTCTTTTACGAACATTTCGGCTGGAAAGTGTTTCTCATCAGTCTGATAGTCATGGTGTTCGGAGCGATATTCTGTCTGCAGCGGTTGCGATGGACCGTCGCCCGGATTGATTTACAGCCGGTTGAGAGAATTGTGGAGAAGCAGGAGAATGTTGCGGGCTGAACCTCTGTGTATCCCGCCGTCCTCAGAGGCAGAACGTCTCTACAAGAACGCCGTCTGAACAAACTGTTCTGACGGCGCTTCATTGCCCATTGTAAACGTAAGGACTTTTTACTTGCTCTTTATCTGTATCCAGTACTGTTCATACAGTTTCATTGTGTTTTCATCAAGACTGTCAAGAAACTCACCCCGGACGGCATCCTGAGCCGGAGGATAAACAATGGGATTATTTTTCATCTCCTCCGGCAGATATTCGGAAACTCCGGTATTGGGTGAAGAATAACCGATGGACTGACTCAAGTAGGCCGCCACCTTCGGCTGAAGAATGTAGTCGATAAACCGGTATGCCGCGTCAATATTAACCGCCCCTTTCGGCATACAGAAACTGTCAAGCCAAAGGCTGAATCCTTCAGGCGGATACAGATACCGGATCATCTTGTTTTCTTTGTTGGCGATAAAAGCTTCTCCATTCCACATCAATCCCACCGATACCTCACCGGATAAAATTGCCTGTTTTGGAGAGTCCGAATCAAAGACCCGGACGGACGGCTTGAGCAGCCTGAGCTTTTCAAAAGCCTGTTGCAGATGCTTCGGGTCTTTTTCATTGATGGAATAGCCAAGTGTTTTGAGTCCCAGTCCGATCACCTCCCGAGGGTCGTTGGGAAGAAGCAGTCTGCCTTTTAATTCAGGCTTCCAGAGATCAGCTGTTTGCTGAACCGTTTCTGCCGGAAGAAGAGAGGTGTTGATGGCCAGGGCTGTTGAACCCCACATGTACGGTACTGAATATTTGTTGTCCGGATCAAAAGACTGATTGGTGAACTGCGGGGCAATGAATTTGAAGTTGCTGATTTTGTTTACATCGATCGGGATGAGCATGCCCTGACGCCGCATCAGACCGACATAATCTGAGGACGGGACAATAAGATCATATCCTTTCCCGACCAGCTTGATTTTGGCATACATTGCCTCATTACTGTCGTATGTGGCAATGTTGACACGGATGCCTGTTTCTTTGGTGAAATCTGCTAACACTTCATCGGGCATGTACTCGGACCAGATAAAGAGATTCAGGACTTTATCCGCACCGAAACCGGTGGAGACAGCTGTCGTGAGCATGAAAAGGGACAGACAAGTGGCGGTGAGGAACGTTTTCATGTTTTTTCCTTGAGTAGTTTTCGGGTAAGAATCAGTGCAGTCGCTGTTATGATCATCAGTACTACGCACAGTGCATTGACATCAGGTTTGATGCCAAGGCGAACCATGGAGTAGATCCGCAGCGGCAAAACTTCGTAATCCGGGCCGGTTGTAAAAAAACTGATGATAACGTCGTCAAGAGAGAGTGTGAAACTGAGTAACCAGCCGGCAACAACTGCAGGTGCGGCAAGAGGGAGGATAATCTTCCGGAACACCTGATATTCGTTTGCGCCGAGATCACGGGCAGCGTCGACGATGTCAGTCGGGAAACCGTGAAAGCGTGAATACACGGTAATGGCCACAAACGGAACGCAGAGGGCGGTGTGTGCGATGAGCAGGGTAATAAACCCGAGCGGCAGAAACAGGGCAAGAAAAAGCAGGAGGAGTGAAATGGCAATCACGATATCAGGCGACATCATCATCACAAAAAGGACACCGAACAGTGCATGGCGACCGGGGAATCGATAATGATGAAGAATAAAAGCAGCCCCTGTACCAAGAAGCGTGGCCAGGGTTGCAGCACTGGCGGCAATGACCAGCGAGTGAAAAGCTGTGGTCATGAGATCGGTGTTGTTCCACAGTCTGACATACCAGTCAAAGGTGAATCCTTTCCAGGCAAGCGAGTATTTTGAGTTGTTCAGAGAGAAAACTGCAACAACAGCGAGCGGCAGATACAAGAAGAGATAGATACCGCCGGCATACCCCCATCGCACCCATCGGTTCATCGCATCACCCTCCCTCCGGAGCGCCGGGTGGCCAGATAGTACAGGAGTAAAAGAAGCCCCATGGCCAGGGTCATGGTGATACTCGCGGCTGATCCCATCGGAATGTTGCGGAACACTAAAAATTGATCTCGTATGTAGTTACCAAGAAGCATGGTTCTGGCGCCGCCAAGAATGTCTGAGACATAAAACATACCGAGTGCCGGCAGAAAAACAAGCATTGTTCCGGCAATGATACCGGGCATGGTCAGCGGGATCGTGATCTTTAAAAAATTTTGCAGCCAACTCGCACCAAGATCACGTCCTGCTTCGAGGAGTTTGGGATCAACAGCTTTTAAGGCGGCATAGAGAGGAAGAATCATGAAGGGCAGGAGGGTATAAACCAGTCCGATGAACACGGCAAAAGGCGTGTACATGAGTTGCAGAGGTTCTGTCAGCAGGCCTGTGCGGATCAGGGCGGTGTTGATCAGACCGTCGGCTTTCAGAAGCATGATCAGGGCGTAGGTACGGATCAGTGAATTGGTCCAAAAGGGGATCATGACCAGCAACAGGAGCGGTGGCTGCAGTTTTGCAGGAGCATTGGCTAAAATGGCTGCAAAAGGGTAGCCGACTGCAAGACAGAGAAGGGCGGTACATGCGGCGAGCAGAACAGACTCGGCGGTTATTGTAAAGACCTCCGGAGATAACAGATGCCTGTAGTTTTCTTTCGTAATGGTCGGTAATACCAGGGTATCGGTGCCAGGCTGGAGCCAGCTGACCCCGAGAAGGATGATATAGGGAATAAGGGCCAGCAGGCAAACCCAGCCCCAGGTGGTACCGATCAGCAGTCTGCGAAAAAAAAGACTCTCATTCATGGGGCAGAACAACCTCCCAGCCTTCATGCCAGCCGACTGTGACCACATCACCCGGTTGAAAATTCAGATCATCACTGTCCTCATCAAAAAACTCCGTGATCTGTACCTGAGAACCGCTTGTGAGGTCAACTTCAACAGTATAAGTGGCTCCGTGATAAAAAAGGCGACGGACAACACCTTTTAACCGTGCCTGTTGAAATTTGGCAATCAGCTCCTGTGAATCACTGACATCCTGTTCAAGTTCCATCCGGAAATCTTCCGGTCGCAATAAGATATGCACCGGCTGACCGGGGATGAACGATCGATCACTCCGCAGACGGACAGAGGCGCCCTCCACAAGAGCCCGGTAGGAGTCCCGATCAGTTTTTTCTTGGATAATGCCTTCAAGTACGTTGATATCACCAACAAACCTTGCAACGTACAGGTTGACCGGCTCTTCGTAGATTTCCATGGGAGTACCGATTTGTTCAATCCTTCCATTCTGCATGACCACAACCCGGTCTGACATGGCAAAAGCCTCATCCTGATCATGGGTAACAAAAATAAACGTGATACCAAGAGTCCGCTGCAGTTGCTTCAATTCCTTTTGCATCTGCTTGCGCAGACGATGATCAAGTGCAGAGAGCGGTTCATCAAGCAGAAGAACTCGAGGTTTGTTGACAACGGCCCGGGCGATGGCAACCCGCTGCTGCTGTCCGCCGGAAAGTTCTGATGGTTTTCGTCGTTCCAGCCCGGAGAGCTGAACAAGGTTCAGTACCTGGGCAACCGCAGTGACAACTTCATCTTCCGGCCTTCTGGCCATGCGCAGACCAAAGGCAACGTTGTCAAACACTGTCATATGCGGGAACAGGGCGTAGTTTTGGAAGACCGTATTGACCGCCCGTTTTTCCGGAGGCGTACGTTCAACAGCAAGACCATCAAGAAGCAGGGTGCCGCTCGTGCACTGTTCAAATCCCCCGATCAGGCGCAGCAAGGTTGTTTTTCCGCATCCAGAGGGTCCGAGAAGGGAAAGAAACTCGCCATCGGTTACAGTCA
>JAAYDD010000020.1 GCA_012729435.1 Desulfobulbus sp. | reverse complement strand
TGCTCTTTGCCGGTGCCATGTCCATTGGTTTTTGTCTCTGGCAGACCGGCGCAGCCAAGTGGCTGGCCGTTAACTGGCTCGTCCTGTTCCAGAAGGCTCCGGCAGTGATCTTCATCATGGGCATGGCCTTTTTTGTGCTCATCATGACGAACTTCATCATGAACGTTGCCGCCATCGCCATCTCCCTGCCCGTGGCCCTTGTCATTGCTCCGTACCTGGGTGTTGCCGGTGAGGTTATCCTCTTCTCCGCCCTGGCCACGGCCGGTATGCCGTTTCTTCTTCTGATCGGTGCGGCGCCCAACGCCATTGCCTACAACTCCAAGCAGTTTACCCCGGGCGAGTTTCTCAAGTTCGGTGTACTCGCATCCATCATGCTCATGGTGGTTCTGTGGATCTTTGTGGCCTTCATCTGGCCGATGATGGGCATGGAGGTGTTCGCACAGGTACAATAATAACCGACTTCAGCTTTGCTGCCGCCTTCCTTCGGGACTCTCCTGAAGGAAGGCACCTTACCCTTCTCTATCGAGATATTCAGGAGACACTATGCTCACCGCCCTGGTTATTATTTTTTTCCTGGCCTATGCGGCCATTGCCCTTGAACACCCGCTCAAGATCAACAAATCGGCGTCAGCCCTGCTGGCAGCCGGGCTGCTCTGGACCATCTACGCCCTGAACAGCAGCGATACCACCCTTGTTGTTGAAAATTTACGGGAATCAGTCTCTGCCACAGCCCAGATCATCTTCTTTCTTATGGGAGCCATGACCATTGTTGAGGTGGTTGACGCCCACAACGGTTTTTACACCATTACCAGCCGGATCAGAACCACGAAACTGAGCACCCTGCTCTGGCTCGTCTGCTCTGTCACCTTTTTTCTCAGCGCCATCCTCGACAACCTGACCACCACCATTGTCATGATCTCGCTCGTCAAAAAACTGCTGGACCGCCATGACGACCGACTGTTCTTTGCCGGCATGATCGTCATTGCCGCCAACGCCGGCGGCGCCTTCAGTCCGATCGGTGACGTGACGACCACCATGCTCTGGATAGGCGGGCAGATCACAAGCCTCAACATCATCAAAGGCGTGGCGCTGCCTTCACTGATCTGTCTCATTATCCCGCTGATCATCACCAGCTACAGCATGCGCGGCCGCAAGGTTGTCCCTCCGACTTTTGTGGAGCGTCGGGCCGGATTCGAGACCACTCCGTTCGAACAGAACTTCATGTTCTTTATGGGCATGGCAACCCTGATCTCGGTGCCGATCTTCAAGGCGGTCACTCATCTGCCGCCGTTTATGGGTATTCTTTTCGGACTTGGCATCCTCTGGCTCGTCGGCGAACTCATCCACCGCAAAAAACCGGAGGATGACTTCAAACAGCATCTCAGCCTCGTCAGTGCCCTGAGCAGGATCGACATGAGCTGCATCGTCTTCTTTATCGGTATCCTGCTGGCGGTCGCCACCCTGGAGCACTCGCATATCCTGAGCAGTCTGGCGGCCTGGCTCACCAAGACCATCGGCCGTGAAGACATCATTGTCACCCTGATCGGTCTGGCCAGTGCTGTGGTTGACAATGTGCCCTTGGTCGCCGCCTCCATGGGCATGTACCCGCTGGCCGCCTATCCGACGGACAGCTTCCTGTGGGAGTTCATGGCCTACTGTGCCGGTACCGGCGGATCCATCCTCATCATCGGTTCCGCTGCCGGCGTTGCGGCGATGGGGCTGGAGAAGATCCATTTCTTCTGGTATGCCCGCCGGATCGGTCTTCTGGCCGCTGTCGGCTATTTTGGCGGGATTGCCGCGTACATTGCTCAGTATCGACTGTTTCATTAAACGTATTCCGGAGTATGCACGATTCTCTTTTCCGCTGCTCTCTGTCCTCCTGACCGGGAACAGTGGAAAAGAAGAACCGCCCCTGACTGATTTTCCGGTGCCGGTTCCAAAAAGAACAATGAGTTACGATTTCACGCACATCTTGTCCCAGGGGATGTACCCTGCACTGCTCAACGCCGTCCCCCACGGTATTGCGGTCACCAATCGGGACTGCAAGATCGTGGCAATCAACCAGACCCTTGAAGTGCTTACCGGGGTGATGTCGGCCGATGCGCAGGGTGTGTACGTGGATTTTGTGTTGCGATCCAACATCGCCAGACGGGGACGGACCTTCCGCGATGTCCTGGCCGGCGGCGAACCGGCGGTGATCGAAGGCGATATCGTCAGCCGGGATCGTCGCAAGATCCCCATGCGGTTTACCATCACCCCCCTGCAGACCGCTGAGGAACAGACCATCGGTCTGATCATCGTCCTTGACGACCTCTCTGCTGTGGTTCATCCCGCCGGTCTGGAAGGGGACAGCGATATTTCAGAATCGATCATCGGCCACAGTGCGAAGATGCGGGAGGTGTTCGAACTCATTCCCCTCATGGCCCACACCGAGGCATCGATCCTGATTACCGGGGAGACCGGAACCGGCAAGGACAAGATCGCCGAAGCCATCCACAAGCGATCCAACAGGGGCAGCAAGCCGTTCATCAAGATCAACTGCGGCGCTCTACCCGAGGCTCTGCTGGAATCAGAGCTGTTCGGTTACGTCAAGGGAGCCTTTACCGGAGCCACCAAAGATAAACCCGGCATGTTTCGCCTGGCCCAGGGAGGCACCCTCTTTCTTACGGAAATCGGTGATATGCCGTTGCCGCTCCAGGTCAAACTGCTCTCTGTCCTTGACGACCGGGAGTTTTTCCCGCTCGGCGGTGAACGAAAGGTCCAGGTGGACGTACGGATTATTGCCGCCACTCATCGCCCCCTCAAAGAACGGGTCGCTCAGGGGCTGTTTCGTGAAGATCTGTTCTACCGCCTCAATGTTCTCCAGCTTCACCTGCCGCCGTTGCGGGAGCGGGAGTCTGACATCCGTTTTCTCATCAACCACTTTTTACGGTTTTTTGCCGAACGGACCGGCGGGAGCGTCAAAACGTTCAGTGATGAAGCGCTCCGTCTGTTGATGGAGTATGCCTTCCCCGGCAACATCCGTGAGTTACGCAATGTTGTCGAGTACTGCACAAATATCTGCCAGCACCAGCAGATCGGAGTTGATGATCTCCCCAAACAGCTCCTCGCCCATGCCAGGCCGGCCTCCAGGCCGCCGTTGCCCTCCTCTCCTCCTTCAGCCCCGAAGGCGGCCGAACCTTCCCGGGAAACCGCCCGGGACTGGATGAGTATTGAAAAGGAGATGATCATCGATACCCTGACACAAACCCGGGGTAATCGATCAAAAGCCGCAGCCCTTCTGGGCTGGGGACGGACGACACTCTGGCGTAAACTTAAAATCCATGGCCTGATGAGCCCAACTGCACCAAATAACGAACAGGGATGAAGATACTCCTCACCATTCAAGACACGAGCATAGCCCCGAGGTTTGATCAGGCCACGGAGGTCATGATCGCTGAACATGACGGTCAGCGCCTGCACGGTGAACCGCGGACAATTATCCTGCCCCACCGGAGTGCTGAAGAGTTAAGCGACCTCATCGTTAAAGAAGGGGTTGACTGTGTGATCTGCGGCGGCATTGAAGAGAGCTACCATAAGTTCTTCACCTGGAAAAAGATCAGGGTGTACGATGGCATCATTGGCAGCCATGCAGAGGCCCTGCAGCGGTTTCTGAAGGGACAGCTCCTGTCGGGCATGATCCTGCCGTCAGCCCAGGACGGATAAACTTCCGTCCACAGGGTGAGCTCTACTGCCGGAGCACTGTATGCAGCCTATTCGTGTGCTTACCATCACCAAAAATGAGGATTTCAGCGACATCCTCACCGACCGGTTACGCTCCTGGGGTTTTGATGCCACAGCCGCTGACAACAGCCATGAAGCACTCGAAACCCTCCTCGTGAGACCGCCGGACGTGGTGGTTCTCAATCTGCGGGCTGACCATGATGATGACCTTGAAACGCTGCGTCTGCTGAAAAGCCGGAATCCGGACATTGCAATCATCCTGCTTACCTGCAAGGGAGCCATGGCATCCGGCATACGGGGTTTGGAGCTGGGAGCTTTTGACAGCCTTCCGCAACCCGTGGAACTCGGTGAACTCATTGAAAAAATTCACCTTGCCCACCAGCGGCTCGTCACTGCGGATGACCGTTCTGCCGCAACATGACAGCAACCGCCGGTTCCTTCCCCATGCACAGCGGGTATCCGTCCTCTCCGGCTCTGTCCCTTCGCTTTCCCTGACCTGTTCCGCCACCCTCCCTCTCCACCGGTGAATCTTTAAACTACAACGCCCCGTTGCGCCCTCAGGCTGCCTGACACCGGGACCATTCATTTCACCCTTCCTGTTTGCCACTGTTCCTGTTCATGCACAGAACAGTGAAAGTCACCGCCGGTGTCACCTTTTCTATACATTAAATTTTATCAATCAATATCAATCAGTTGTCACAAAACAACTCTTGAAGTGTTACCAGATATACACACTTCACTCGCAGGAACGACTGTGTCGTCTTACCGCGCGAAATGTTCAACCAATTGATATTTCATATAAAAAATAATTATACAAACAGAGGCCGGTACTGGCCTGCTCTGTGCAAACAGAGGGTAAGCAAACGATGATTTTCCAGTGATAACAGGGAGAAGACATGACACATCAGACCAGCTCACAACACATGTCGAATGGTCATGAGTATCTCGATCTGCAACAGGCTGCGGTCATCTGTTCTGTTTCCGATGAGCGGTTTGAGAAGTGGATTGAAAAGGGAATTATCCCGGTCATCGATATCGGCGGGGAAAAACTGATCCATTCACATGATCTGGTGCAACACCTTGTCCGCCACAATATTCCCATTCCCGCTCGCCTGCTCCAAGGCAACAGTAAAAAGGTGCTCTTTATTCTTGCCGGTGAATCCATTCACCACGCAGTGACCACCGAGGTGATCTGGGCTCTGTACCGGCTGCGCCAGCAGACCTCCTATATCTTTGATGTTGTCCGGCTTGACGACAGCATTGAGCTGAAGATCATCACCTTTAATCCTGACAAAATCGTACTGTTGCAGGAGGAGAGCGGCCGCCTTGAGACCGAAGATCTCCTGCACCGGAGTACAAACAGCTCCATCCCGATCTATACGCTGGTCAGGGGCCAGACCTCAGGACTTGATAAATTTTTAAACGAATAACCGGAGAAAACCGCATGAACCGACTGCCTGGCTCAACATACGGTTGTGAGAAGCGATGGATGCCATCGCTCTCATCAGGCCATGAGCTCCCCCTGCTCCGCAAGGCATCGGCTGAGGTCCGCCCCAACCTGTCCATGTTTTTTATTGTCAGGCCGGATTCCCCTCCGTCGCCATCGTGCCGGAGCAGTCTGTCCGGATCCTGTTGTTCTGTCCCCGCACCCTTTAACAAAGAGGAGGAATATTATGGCACTGTACACTGTTTTGATCGTTGATGATGAAGAGGAATTTCGTGAAATGACCACCAAACGTCTGACCAAGCGTGATCTCGAATGTGAAAGCGCTCCGGACGGAGACACAGCCCTGGAGATGATCTCCAAGAAAAACTATGACGTTGTTTTGCTCGACGTGAAAATGCCGGGTCGTGACGGTATCGAGACCCTGCGCGAGATCAAACGAATTGCACCGATGACCGAAGTTGTCATGCTCACGGGACATGCATCGGTGGAGTCCGGAATCAACGGCATTAAATACGGTGCCTTTGATTATCTCATGAAACCCATGGAACTCGATCCGCTCGTGGAGAAGCTCAATGCCGCCTATGAGCGCAAACGGAGTCAGCAAGAAAAAATCGAGATGGCTCAAATTAAAAAAGACATGGCCCGGCCGAGCTGATCGGGGGGTTTTCGCTCACAACAACCAGACTGTTTGTACAAACAGCAGAAAAGGAGAAAACAATGAACTTTTTTCGTGATCTGAACCAATTCATGGTGGCCGGGGCCAGGGCCCATGCCCGATGGGAATTGGAAATGTCCACCAACATCCTGAAGAGCCGCAAACGGTTACTCGTGCTCGGTTTACTGATGATCCCCGTCTTTCTGGGCGGGTATGCCTTTGCAGACGCGGTCGGCCAGGCGCTTCCCTCCTTCATCGGCGGTAAATCAGCGTACGGCCCCTCTCATTACACCAACCTCATTTTCGGCGCCTCGGTGCTCGTCGGTCTTTGTGCCGGCCTGATCACCGGCTGCATCGGTGCCGGCGGCGGCTTTATCATTGCCCCGGCTCTGATGAGTGCCGGTGTCAAAGGTATCCTTGCCGTCGGTACAGACCTGTTCCACATCTTCGCCAAGGCGATCATGGGCTCGGTCCTCCATCGCAAGCTCGGTAACATCTCTGTATCGCTGGCTGTCACCTTTCTCATCGGTGCTGTTGTCGGAACCACAGTGGGTGGCTACATAAACCGAAGTATTTATGATGCCAACCCGGTCTTAAGTGATATGTTCATCACCTCTGTCTACGTGATCATCCTCGGTTTTCTGGCCTACTATGCAATGAGCGATTATCTTAAATCGCGCTCCAAGAAGGTCGTGGTTGAGGAGGGCGCAACCAGAATCGCTGAAGAGATCCCGGCAATGGGCAAGCGGTTGCAGTCCATCAACATCCCGCCGATGCTGACCTTTGACGAATCCGTGACCCCCGGCGGCCGCCGAATCTCGGCACTCTTTCTCGTTATCTCGGGATTTATCGTCGGTATGGCTGCCGCAATCATGGGTGTCGGCGGCGGATTCCTGACCTTCCCGATGTTCGTCTACGGCCTGGGAGTCTCCTCCATGACGACCGTCGGTACCGACATCTTCCAGATCGTCTTCACCGCCGGGTATGCCGCCATCGGTCAGTATGCCATCTATGGTTTCATCTTCTATACCCTGGCAATGGGTATGCTCCTCGGTTCTCTGATCGGCATCCAGATCGGTTCCATCGTGACCAAGGTGGTTCCGGGGACAACAATCCGCGGGTTCTATGCGATAACCGTCAGCGCGGGATTCTTAAACCGGGTCTGTGCTCTTCCCGACAAACTGGTGAAGATGGGCTACATCACCCTGTCAAAAGACGTTATCAAGATTGTGGACATGATAGGCAACGTCGGATTTTTCGTCATTATCTCCACCTTTGCGATATGGGTTTTTTACTGCTTTTTCTCCAACCTCAGTGTTCTGAGACCAAAAGAGGTGAACTGATATGGCTAGTACAGTACAACTTAAAACAACCGGTATCGTCCTGCTGGCCTCCTTCTTCGTCGTTCTTTTTGCCATCTTCTCGCCGCTGTTTCCGGGGGCAGGCGGCCAGAAGGTGAACGGACTCGATTTTCTCGATAACTTTTTCAACCAGCTGTCGAAAAGTTCAGCCTACTATATTCCAGGTCAGCTCGAGCAGGCAAAGAAGTATGACGGCCAGCAGTTAGCCGTCTCCCTGAAAATGAAAAGTGCAGCCGACGCCGCCACTGTCACCCAACTGTTCACCACGAACACAATCGATGCCGTCGCCGAAGGTGAGCAGGTGAAGGTAAATGGTGATTTCGGGAAAATAATCGCGCTCATGCTTGGTGATGCCGATCTCATGTACAAAAATGACGGTGCGGCTTTACAGGCGAAGTATGGGATGGATGAACGACAGGCTGTGTACTCCTGGCATCAGGCGCTTGATGCCATGGAAAAAGATCTAACCAGGGCAGGTCAGTTCGAGCAGGCGAAGTTTGTCAAAAACTGCATGGCAAAATCTGTGGAGCCTGCCTATAACTTCTACGAAGTTCAGGCCAAACCGGTGAAGGAAGAGATGGTGCTTCTCATCGCCGCCCTGGCCTTTTACGTCATCTACACCATGTGGTACGGGTACGGGCTCCTGTACCTCTTTGAAGGCCTGGGCATCAAACTTGATCACTGATCAACCGTTTGGACAGGCAAACTGATCCTGAAAGCGGCCGTGGCTACGTCCTGTCACGGCCGCTGCCATAACAACATCAGAGCGCGAAGCTCCTGCTGTTGTTCCCCCGGCTTCTGCAACCGCTTCTCCGGCAGTCACTTCACTCTTTTATTCCGGAAAGAAGAGACGTTTGTGCGACTGTTGCGCAAATCCCTGTGCCGGTGCAGACATCCTTCCCGCCGGACTCCTCCCCTGCTCTTCAGGACTCACTCACAACCGGCAGACCGCCGGCACCCGGTCCAGTGCCCACAACCTCTCCTTCCTGCACTCCCCGGGCAGACACCCCTCACCTCTCCGGCTGAATTGTCCGTGTTGACGCGCCGGGGCTGTCACGTAAATACAGTGTCCGCTCTCCACCTGACCATGACAAACTATTTTCTTATTTCGTAAAAGTGTTGTAATCTCGCCTGATACATCAGGATATCGTGGCGTTCTCATCAGGGTCTTGCCGGAAGACGGAGACAGACTGTTCTTGTTTTGCTGCCGGCAAAAAAAAAAGACGACCGGACCGGCGTCTTGCGTCGTCGGTCGGCACACGCAACGATTGCGGTTGCTGCACGTCAACAAGAGCTCTTTACTTCAACGCTTTGAACCGGATGAGCTCAACCATGGCTGAGAGACAGAACAACCGAATCCATCTTCCAGCCTCTTTGTGCCATGTGAAACTTCCTGATGCAGAACGGTATTGGCACCGCCGCTTCATCAGCGTTATTCATAAGAGAAAGGACAAGCTGAACCATGAGTAATCAGTCCGCAGCCCTTGACGCTGCGTTGAAAATTCACCTGCTGCTGGTTGATGATGAGTCCGAATTCAAGGAGATCATGCAAAAGCACCTGGGGCGGGCGGGGATCCGTCTCAGTGTTTCCGGGAGCTGTTTTGAAGCCCTGGAACTTCTGGAAAATCAGCAGGTCGATGTGGTCATCATGGACATGAACATGCCGGGAATAGACGGCATCCAGTGTCTGCGTAAGATCAAGGAACAGTGGCCTCTGGTCGAAGTGATTATTCTCACCGGCCACGCATCTGTGCAGTCCGGGATAGAGGGAATGGAAAGCGGCGCTTTTGACTACTGCCTCAAACCCATTGATGTTCGGGAACTCATCGAAAAGGTGGAACTCGCCGCCCAGAAGGCCCTGATCAATCTTGAGGACAGCACCCTGTGAGCAGCCTTTCCAGGCTGTACCCGACGGGCCCCTTTCCACTTCCGGCGGAAATCCGGTGAGCGCTGAAAAATAAAACTGCACGGCGGTGAACCCTTGATACACAGGCACGTATGCTACTGCCCATGGCTTTTCCTGCTGAACTGTACCAATGCTGAGAGCCGTTCACCGGTCCGGGGCCCATCTCCTGTCGTCAGGGAGTTCTGTCTCTGCAAAAGGATAGACCATTGAGGCGGCAGATCAGTCCGGGTGGCAGGGAAAACATCCCGCCCGAACGGGCCGGTCAGATCATTTTCCGCTTCCTGAGAATCCGGCCGGATCTCTTTCTGCTTTCAGGAATTTTTGCGGCTCAGTCCAGAATAACCCGTTATCTCACTTTCTGTACTGCGAGGTGATTTCATGCGCGACCACGATCCGTTGATCATTGACCAGGCAGTCGCCCTGGCTGCACAGTGGCAAAATCGTGCCAATGAGCTGCTTACCCGTGCCGAACGGGACTATCAGCGCCGTTTGCAGCGACTGATGGCCAACCCCGGAGACAAGGTGCTCCTCAGTCGCATGATTGATCAGAGCTTCCGGCCCGACTCCCACCTACGGGTGGCTGATCAGCTCCGCAATCTGCTTCGCAGGCATGGCACGCCCCTCTGTCTGACCGCACCGGAACGGCTGGCTCTCCGGCTGTTCACCGCCCTGCCTCCACATCTGACCGCCTCAGTGGTCGCCCTCCTCATCAGGGCCATGCGCAGCGGTGCAAGCCAGGTCATTCTTCCCGGAGAGATGGACAGGCTGCATGCCCATCTTCGCCGGCGTCATCAGGAGGGCGTGCGTATGAATATCAACCATCTCGGTGAGGCGGTTCTTGGTGAAGATGAGGCGGCACGCCGGCTTGCCACCTACATCCGGGATATGGCTGACCCGCAGATCGAGTGCATCTCCATTAAGATCTCCACCCTGTACTCTCAAATCAGTTCTCTCGCCTTCGGACAGACCGTTGATCTCCTCAAAGAACGTTTAACCGCGATCTACCGGGCAGCGAAAAAACATGGCGCCAATCGGCCCGACACCTCTGTAGGTGCCAAATTTGTCAATCTGGATATGGAAGAGTACCGGGACCTGGAGATCACCTACCAGGTCTTCACAGCGACCCTGGACCAGGAGGAATTTCTCGATCTTTCTGCCGGTATCGTCCTCCAGGCCTACCTTCCCGACAGCTTTGCCATCCAGCAGGAGCTGACCGCCTGGGCGCAACGAAGACAGGCCCGCGGCGGCGCCCCCATCAAACTCAGGATCGTTAAAGGGGCGAACATGGAAATGGAAAAGCTTGAGGCAGCCCTGAACAACTGGCCGCAGGCTCCCTACGATACGAAACTCGAGGTTGATGCCAACTTCAAACAGATGATCGCCTTCGGGATGCAGCCGGAAAATATCAGTGCCGTACATCTCGGCATCGCTTCCCATAACCTCTTTGATCTGGCGTATGCCGGTATCCTTGCCAAGACGAATGGTGTTGAATCTCTCTTCTGTTACGAGATGCTGGAAGGAATGGCCGATCACGTCCGCCGTGCCATTCAGGAATCAGGGACGGACCTTCTCCTGTACGCACCGGTTGCAGCTCGGGACGAGTTCATCAATGCCGTTGCCTATCTGATCCGTCGTCTGGATGAGAACACCGCACCGGAGAATTTTTTACGGTTTGCGCCCCATCTCCGGGTCGGCTCCCCTCAATGGAAGATGCTTGAAACCGGTTTCCGTCGTTCCTGCATAACCAGTGTGCGGACAACTCCCAACCGCACCCAGAACCGTGCTGCGGAAACCTTTGAGATGCAGGAGCCTCCTGCCCCGCGCTCCTTTTTTGTCAATGAGCCGGATACCGATTGGGCACTGGCCGCCAACCGCCGCTGGGCCGAGGCAATTCGAAATCGATGGCAGAACATGCCGGAGGAAAACCTCGTCTTCGCTCCCCTGGTTATCAATGGTGAAATCATCTCAAAAGACCGTCCTCTTGTCGAGTGTCACGACCCCAGTCGTCCCGGAGTTCTCGTTGGCCGGTATGTCTTGGGCAGCGGCGAAGATGCTCGTGAAGCCCTGAGCGCTGCGGCTGCGGATGAAGATGGCTGGCGCCGGTTAACCGGTCATGAACGGCACCGGGTGTTATCTCAGGCAGCCATTGCCCTGAGGGCTGCCCGGGCTGATCTTATCGGCACGGCGATGGCTGAAACCGGCAAAATATGCACTGAAGCCGACATCGAGGTTTCCGAAGCTATTGACT
The DNA here is from genome assembly GCA_012729435.1 of Desulfobulbus sp. Lineage (GTDB taxonomy): Bacteria > Desulfobacterota > Desulfobulbia > Desulfobulbales > Desulfobulbaceae > Desulfobulbus. Next base: position 8,131 of record JAAYDD010000020.1, on the reverse strand, counting down.
TCACCGAGTTCTACCCCTGGGCGGCCTCCGGACTTGCTACGCTGCCGAACGTCCAGCTCCAGGGCCAGGGAACCGTACTTGTTATTGCGCCGTGGAATTTTCCGATCGCCATCCCCTGCGGCGGAATCGCCGCGGCACTGGCGGCAGGGAATACCGTTATCTTCAAACCTTCGTCCGATGCCGTTCTGACCGGCTATCACCTCTGCCGGTGTTTCTGGCAGGCCGGAGTATCACAGAAAACACTCCAGTTCCTTCCCTGCTCAGGTGCAGACGTCGCCCCGGTTCTCACCGGAGACAAGCGTGTATCAGCCATCATTCTCACCGGCGGAACCGACACCGGCCTGCGAATCCTTGCGCAAAGTCCGGGGGTCTATCTGGCGGCGGAAACCGGGGGCAAGAACGCCACCATCGTCACCGACATGGCGGACCGCGACCAGGCAATCAAAAATGTTCTCCACTCTGCGTTCTCCAACAGCGGCCAGAAATGCAGCGCCACCTCACTGCTTATTCTGGAAAAATCAGTCTACGATGACAGCCGTTTCCGTCGGCAGCTCGTGGACGCTGCCGCCAGCATCCGGGTTGGTTCTGCATGGGATTTTGCCACCCGCCTCGGCCCGCTCATCCGTCCGCCGGCCGATGAACTGCTGCGAGGACTTACCTCTCTGGAACCCGGTGAAGAATGGGCGCTGACACCGGCCATGATCAACGGAAATCCACAGCTCTGGTCACCGGGTATCAAGTACGGAGTGCGACCGGGCAGTTTTACACACCTGACTGAGCTGTTCGGACCGGTTTTAGGCGTGATGCGGGCCGAAACCCTGAATGAGGCGATCAGCCTTGCCAATCAGACCGGTTACGGTCTGACCAGCGGTCTTGAAAGCCTGGACACCCGGGAACAGGAGATCTGGAAAGCAGGCATCAGGGCCGGCAACCTGTACATTAACCGGTCGACCACCGGAGCCATTGTCCTCCGTCAGCCCTTTGGCGGGATGGGAAAATCCGCGCTGGGACCGGGACTCAAGGCCGGGAGTATCGAGTATGTGAGTCAGTTCATGCAGATCACGGAAACTGATCCGCCGCTGATGAAACCGCTGACGAGTGAACACAGACTGTTTGTGATCACACAGGAATGGCGCCGTCTGCTCAGATGGGGGGCCTGGCCGGCATACCGGAAAGAGCTGGAACAGACCATCAGAGCTGTAACGAGCTACCTTCACAGTATGGAGACATACTACGGAACAACGCAGGACTACTTTCATCTTCGCGGCCAGGAGAACCAGTTACGCTGGCTGCCGGTGAAGGATCTCGTCATTCGTCTCCATCCCGATGACAGCCTGTTCAACATGCTGGCACGCTGTGCCGCTGCTCTCATCGCCGGCTGTACGCCGGCCCTTTCTCTGCCGCCGGGTCTGACGAACCTGGTTTCCGGTTTTTTAACAGAGCAGCAGGCGCACCGATTCCTTCACGGTGTCTCCCTGGTGACTGAAACCGATGAACAGTTGGCCGAACGAATCAGCAATCTGGAACGCCTGCGTTACGGAGGACCGGATCGGGTTCCTGTTGCCGTGTACACGGCTGCCGCCCGGACCGGTACCTGGATTGCCAGGTCACCGGTATGCATGGAAGGCCGGTTTGAACTTCTCCACTACCTGCGGCAGCAGGCAATCTGCAACAACTACCACCGTTACGGCAATCTGGGTGAACGTGCGATCGATTGATCCGGCCAGCCGCCCGGGTCTGCCGGCTGGTACTGACTGTATCCACAACATGCCATGAGCCGGCAGACAGCAGCCACCCTGCTCACCCTCCTCACCATCCTCTTCTGGGGCGGTGCAGCTTCGGCCTTTAAGACGGCTCTGCGTTATGTGGACCCGTTTTCCCTCCTGTTGTTTGCAACGGCGATCTCAACGCTTGCCCTGCTCCTTCTCCTGCTTATCCGGGGCGCTTCGGTCAGCCCGGCAACCGCCACGATCCCGGCCCTGGGTCAGGCTCTGCTGCTCGGGATCCTCAACCCCTTCTGTTATTACCTGCTCCTGTTTGCCGCCTATGCCCGGCTGCCCGGTCAGATCGCCATGGCCCTCAACTACGGGTGGCCCGTTGTCCTGACACTGCTGGCCGTGCCCATTTTAGGGCAATCACTCAAACGGCGCCAGCTCGCTGCGATTGGCGTCAGTTTTACCGGTGCGATCATAATCGCCACCAGAGGCCAGCTGGGCGGTATTGAGGAACTCAGCGTGTCGGGGTTGTTTCTGGTCGCCGGCTCCACAGTGATCTGGGCCTCTTTCTGGCTCCTCAACGCCAAGAACGATCTTGATCCTGTACTCAAGCTCTTTCTCGGCTTCTGTTCCGGACTGACCTGCACTCTACTGGTCAGCCCCCTGTTCGGTGGACCTGTCTGGCCGCCTCCTCCGGCCTGGCCGGCGCTCATCTACACGGGTCTGTTTGAGATGGGAATCACCTTTGTTCTCTGGCTGACCGCACTGAAACTCTCAGCTTCAGCAGCACGCCTCAGCAACATGATCTATCTCACACCGTTTTTATCCCTTCTCTTCCTCCACCTGCTCATTGATGAACAGATCCATCCGGCAACGTTTGTCGGCCTCCTGCTGATCGTCGCCTCACTCTTGTACCAGGAATGGACGGCCCGCCAAACAGACTGAGTATCACACAGACACCGGAAACGGCGGGGATGCGGCTTGAAGAGAATGGACAGCGATCCGTCTGCCGCATAAAAAAACCCCTCTGTGCGGCAGAGGGGTTTTAGGGGCATCACGCCAGAAAGATAACCGTCAGATGATCGGCTTCATGGCGCTCATGTACGAGCGGAGTTCTTCACCCACCTGTTCGACAACAGTGTAACGGATGGCGGCATTGACGGCGATCAGTTCAATGTTATCCACCGAGTTGTCTTTCACATCTAAACCTTTCCCGATGACATCGGTGCCGATGTTCTTCATGAAATCAGCCAGCAACGGCACCGCCTGATGTGCAAACAGATAACAGCCGTATTCGGCGGTATCAGAGATGACCACGTTCATTTCATAGAGTTTCTTGCGGGCGATCAGGTTTGCAATCAGCGGCACCTCGTGCAGGCTCTCATAATACGCTGATTCCTCCTTGATACCGGAGGAAACCATGATATCAAAGGCGAGCTCCACTCCGGCCTTGATCATGGCCACCATTAAAATACCCTTCTCAAAGTACTCCTGTTCACTGATTTCAACTGCAGAGGAGGCTGTTTTTTCAAAACCTGTCTCCCCTGTCTCTGCACGCCAGGCAAGCAGTTTTCTGTCATCATTATCCCAGTCTTCCATCATGATCCTGGAAAACTCACCGCTCATGATGTCGTCCATATGCTGTTCAAAAAGCGGAGTCAGGATCTCCTTGATCTCCTCGGAGAGGTAAAAAGCCCTCAGTTTCGCCGGATTGGACAGCCGGTCCATCATGTTGGTGATACCACCGTGTTTAAGAGCCTCAGTGATGGTTTCCCAGCCGTACTGGATCAGTTTGGCCGCATACCCGGGATCGATTCCCTCACTGACCATCTTGTCAAAGCAGAGGAGGCTTCCGGCCTGAAGCACGCCACAGAGGATGGTCTGCTCGCCCATCAGATCCGATTTGACCTCCGCCACAAAGGAGGACTGGAGTACCCCGGCCCGGTGGCCGCCCGTACCGGCAGCATAGGCCTTGGCAATGTCCCACCCTTCACCGTTGGGATCGTTCTCCCGATGGACCGCGATCAGCGTCGGCACACCGAAACCCCGCTTGTACTCTTCACGCACCTCGGTCCCCGGTGCCTTGGGAGCAACCATGATAACGGTCAGATCCGGACGGATCTGCATCCCTTCCTCAACAATGTTAAACCCGTGCGAGTAGGAGAGACAGGCACCCTGTTTCATCAGAGGCATGACCGCATTGACAACATTGGAGTGCTGTTTGTCCGGAGTCAGGTTGATGACAAGATCAGCGGTGGGAATCATCTGCTCATAGTTGCCCACGGCAAAGCCGTTATCAGTGGCATTCTTCCAGCTCTGCCGCTTCCCGGCTATGGCGGCATCCCGCAGGGCATAGGACACGTCCAGACCCGAGTCACGGAGGTTCATGCCCTGATGCAGCCCCTGGGCTCCGCAGCCGACAATGACAATTTTCTTCCCTTTGAGTTTGCTCACACCGTCAGCAAATTCGGACTCGTCCATAAAACGGCATTTGCCCAGCTCCTCCAGCTGCAAACGCAACGGCAGGGTGTTGAAATAATTCTGTCTCATCTTGTATTCCTTTTTATGTTGAAGTGTGGTGTTTGTCCTGGCAAGGAATGGCGAATATCTCTTGCCGCCTCCCGACTCCTGCTAATGCGAACTGTTTAACATACACGATATTTCCGCAGGGAAAAGTGATTTGTTGGCACGGCGTTGCCGGATGACAGTGTATTTCCCTTGATGGTGGCAACAGATCACCAAAGCCCCTTGAGCTCTGTTCATCCGCCTGACAGGCCCTCACTTCCCTGCTCCACAGACAGTAACGGATCCCGGATCCTGATGATCGGTCTGCATCCTCAGATCTGTTCTCAAAACATCCTGCGTCGACGGCATCCATCTCTTTTTCTGTCCGGCTGCCGCAGACTGATCCGGATAACGGTCCACAACACCTGTGACTGAAATCGGAAAAGATGAACCGATCAGCTGTTCACCCGGTTGTTTCAGTTCCACAGATACGTGTGCGGGTTGGTCCAGCTGTTCTTTGTACAGGAACAACGTCTGGCAAGCTCCTGTTCACTGTGTTCGGGTGGTTTTTAAAAGAGTGAAACGGGTTGCGAGCCGATCTGCCGGGCCCGGAGCTCCGGGTTCTTCCCAGAACCGGCGATGGTCCACCGCAATCGTGCCATGGAAAAATGCATTCTGCCCGCAGAGAAACAACGGTCACCGGCAGAGTGTTGCCGATGACCACGTTTGTGAGATCTTCCCGGTGCCGGTCGGGCAGACTCAGCCGGAAACAGAAAGACAGCAGAACATCTGCAGCATCTACTCTTCCGTGATCGGAACCACAAGTACCGGAATAGTACTGTGCCGGGAAACCCGGCGGGCCGTGGAACCCATCATTGCGCTGCCAAGAAATGAGCGGGATGAGGTGCCTACAACGATCATGTCAGCCTCGTACCTTTTGGCAACCTGAAGAATAACTTCACTGGGTATACCGGTGGCCACCAAAATCTCAGTTGGCGGTGCCCAGTCCAGGCCAAAGGCATCCATCTCCTCTTTACTGTACATTGCCAACCGTTCTTTCATGTGCTCCATGATGTCCTGGGCAGCGTCTCTGTTGATCCTTTCTGCGGTTTCGCCGGAGAGATAGTTGGCAATGATGGTGGATCCGGTGGTGCCAAGCGGCTCAACAACATTCAGTATCAACAGGCGGGCATCGTAGTGCCGGGCCATGCTGACGGCCAGACGAAAAACTGTTCGTGCATTTTTCCCCAGATCAGTTGCATAGAGAATAGTTTGAATAATCGGCGCGGGAACCATGTGTCCTCTTTTGCAGTGTTCAGAACGTTACGCCGGCCGGGAAGGGCCGACAGATCATCGGGCGGCAGGGTCTGTTAAAGATTGGGAACAATTGGGCATGCAAAGCATAACCTACAAATATCACGTGATATTTAATACAAAAACCACCTGAAAGTGTCAATTTGTTTTTCACAGGATCCTTTTTATCTGCGGTAATTTCGGGCACAACAAGAGCAGAACGGCCCGCATCTTCCTCATTGACAAAAGTCCCGCTGTAGGATGTATTTATGAAAGACCGTATCAACAGCCGGAGGTTCCCATGGCAGGCCGAACCAAAACCATCACCGTCAAGGACGGCAGAATCCGCACCACCTGCGAGCGTTGCTTAAGAAAACAGTACGTTGTTATTCCAGCGGGATTACGAAAAAAAATGGTGCGTTGCACCTGTGGAAATTCCACTTTTTACACCCTGAACCACCGGACATCCAGTAGAGAGGCCACCTGCGGCAAAGCTTATATCATCCTCCAGAACGGCAGGGAATGTCCGGTTTATCTCAGTGATATCTCCATCGGCGGGATCGGATTCACTGTTCCTGCACAGTACAGCCGTACCATTGCCAAGGCCCGTGACCTCCGCATCAAATACCGTTCGATTTCCGGATCGATGGTGTTGCGCAGGATTCATGTCAAAAGTATGAATAAGAACCGGGCCGGTGCCATGTTCACTGACATTAAAATGCTCTCATTTTAAGATCGGCCGGACGGTCCTGTTTTCTGTTCCTATCAGAAGGTGACCAGGTGCAGCCTCATATGCAGGCCTGCGGATTCTTTTCAACAAACCCGAAGGACAGGGACTCTGCCTGCAGCCGTTGTGTGTCGGTCGGCCCGCATCAGCTGCAACGGGCATCATTGACCTTATGCACCAAAAATCAGCACTGCACAAAACATCCTCTGACAGCTGCCGGCGACAGACGCAAAGGATAAGGCGGGACTTTCGTGAAACAGAAGAATACCGGCCGCACGCCCGCAGATAATCCCGACTTCGACATACCTGCAAACAGACAGAAGGACAGGCACAGATGCGCATGACCAGAGAAGAGCGTCACTGGGTTCTCTATGATGTCGCCAATTCAGCTTTTGTGCTGGTTATGGTTACCGCGATCATGCCGATCTATTTTAAAGATGTGATGGCCGCCGGTCAGCCCGCTCACATTGCCACGGCAAACTGGGGTTTTGCCAATGCGGGTGCTTCCCTGGTGCTGGCTCTGCTGGCACCGGTTCTCGGAGCCATGGCTGATTATCCCGGCCGGAAAAAGATGTTTTTCGCTGGATTTCTTGGGGCCGGTATTTTTTTCAACTTGACGCTTCCCGCTGTTCCCGCGGGACACTGGATGCTCTGTCTGCTGCTCTTTGTCCTGGCCCGTGTCGGCTGGGCCGGAGCGAACATCTTCTATGACGCTTTTCTGGTTGATGTGACCACCCCTGATCGTATGGATCAGATTTCCGCCCGCGGTTATGCCTACGGATACATCGGCTCGGTCCTGCCTTTTCTCGCAGTCATCGGCCTTATCTTCACCGGCGGTGGCGGCGACACCCTGCCGATCGGACCGGCACGGACAGGTTTTGTACTGATCGGCCTCTGGTGGCTGGTTTTTTCTTTGCCGGCTGTTATCACTCTGCGTCAGGTTCACGCACTTCCGGTCTCACCGAGGCCCTTTTACGACAGCTTCCGTCGCATCGGCAAGACCATGCACGAGATACGCCGGTATCCGCAGGCTTTTCTTTTCCTTCTGGCCTATTTTTTTTATATTGATGGTGTTGATACCATTATCACCATGGCCACGGCGTACGGTCGGGATCTTGGATTCAGCATTCCCGTGTTGATTGCGGTCCTCCTGTTCATTCAGCTCGTTGCCTTTCCGTTTGCCCTTATCTACGGACGGCTTGCCAGCCGTTATAGTGCCAAGACCATGCTCATGACCGGCATTCTTCTCTACTGTCTGGTAACGGTCTGTGCTTTTTTTCTGCCGAAAATTACCGACCCGCTGTGGAAAAATACCGCCTTTTGGGGCATCGCCTTTCTTGTCGCCTCTGCCATGGGTGGTATCCAGGCGTTGAGCCGGAGCTTTTTCGGCCGATTGATTCCCCCGGAAAAAAGCGCCGAATTCTTCGGTTTTTACAATGTCTGCGGAAAGTTTGCCGCCATCACCGGACCCTTTCTTATGGGCATGGTCGGCCGTCTTGCCGGTGATACCAGGTGGGGTGTTCTCAGCTTACTCTTTTTATTCGGAATCGGAGCTCTCATCCTGTCCGGTGTGCATGAGGACAGGGTGATGCGATGAGCACTGCGCTGCGGGAAACATCCGATCCGCCGCTTAACCCACAGGATGTGCCGTTCATCCGGATGACAGGAAAAAGATCAGAGTTTCTGACCGGCACCTTCTCAGGCCGTCAGACAATAAAAAACCGTCCAGAAGGCGACAGAAAGCCCCGCTTCTGAACGGTTGCCATGAGTAACGCGCGCCCCCGTCGGGTACGCCTTATTCCGTTTCGTCTACCAGTGTGCATCCTTATTCGGTGCACTGGAGTATGTCACTCTGCCTTCTTTGAAGGCATTGACAGCATCACGGACAGTA
>JAAYDD010000252.1 GCA_012729435.1 Desulfobulbus sp. | reverse complement strand
TGCAGAAAAGGAAAACCCGATAAAAATGAGTCAGCTTACCACGGAATGGTAAAAAAAAACCACATCAGACAAATGCTGATATATTCAAGTGTTTTTTTTTTTATAATCGGGTAGTGTTCAGATGAAAACCCTGCCTGTGAGCCAACCCTCCTCGCAGGGTTGTGTTTTCCAACGATATACCAGAAATTCATGACAAATCAGAGAGAAATCGACAAACTGGAGCAGAGCGGACAACCGCAGCGCGCCCTGATGCTGACCAGCCAGGACGACAATCTTCCCGCGGTGAGCAATCCGGCTTTGCACCGTTATCTCCAAGAGATCAGCCAGTACGAGTTGTTGAGCCGCGAGGAGACTGAACAGCTTGCCATCCGTTTCCAGGATACCGGCGATCCGGATGCAGCCTATCGTCTGGTGTCCTCCAACCTTCGTCTCGTGGTCAAGGTGGCCATGGATTTCCAGAAGTACTGGATGCAAAACTTTATGGACCTGATTCAGGAGGGTAATGTCGGCCTGGTCCAGGCAACGAAAAAATTTGATCCATACCGTGGTGTTAAATTTTCTTATTATGCAGCCTATTGGATTCGTGCCTATATTCTCAAATTTATTATGGATAACTGGAGGCTCGTCAAGATAGGGACGACCCAGGCCCAGCGTAAGTTGTTTTTCAGTCTTAACAAGGAAAAAAAGCTTCTTGAATCCCAGGGGTTTAAGCCTGAAGTCAAGTTGCTGGCGGAACGCCTGAACGTCAAAGAAAGTGAAGTCATTGAAATGAGCCAACGCCTCGAGAACTGGGATGTTTCCCTGGAGGCTCCCGTCCGCAGTGATTCTGAAGATGAGCAGAAAAACTTTCTGCCTCATGAGGGACCCGGTATAGAAGAGGTTGTGGCCAGTCAGGAAATCCGTGATCGACTCACCGAAATCCTTGCTCAATTAAGCACCCGTCTCAATGACAAGGAGCAGATGATCCTGAACACGAGATTGTTGAGTGATGACCCAAAAACCCTGCAAACCATCGCCGATGAGTTTAATATCTCACGTGAGCGTGTACGCCAGATTGAGGCGAATTTGCTGAAAAAATTACGCAAACAGCTTGAAAAAGAGATACCCGATATACAGGATTTCCTAACCGGTGACGGCGTCATACTCGCAGCCGGTCCCGACACCTCATCGTTCTGATCTTTTCAGTTTTTCTATCCTTTTTTCCCTTTTCCATTGAGTGCGAAACGAATGAAAGTACCTTTGCTTGATTTGAGGCCGCAGCTGGCGGCTCTGCGTCCGGAGATCCTGGAAGCTGTGACCAGAATCATTGATTCCACAGGGTATATCCTCGGACCGGAAGTCATCGATTTTGAAAAGAAGATTGCCGGTTACTGTGGAACAGATGAGGCGATCGGTGTCAGTTCCGGTACAGATGCCCTGCTGGCAGCCCTGATGTCACTTGACATAGGACCGGGCGACCTTGTTCTCACTACGCCGTACACGTTTTTTGCGACCATGGGAACAATCCTTCGGGTTGGTGCAAAGCCGTTATTTGTTGATATTGAGCCGGCGAGCTTTAACATTGATCCTGAGGCCGTTGAACAGGCACTTGATACTGATCGCAGCTCCGGTCGTAGAATCAAGGCTATCATGCCCGTTCATCTCTACGGACAATGTGCAGACATGCAACGTATCGGCGCACTTGCTCAAAGATATGAAATACCGGTCATTGAAGATGCTGCACAGGCGATCGGTGCCGAGTATCCGTTTGTCGAAGGTGAAAAGGTTACCTGGAAGCGTGCGGGTGCTCTCGGGCTCTGCGGATGTTTCTCTTTCTTCCCGAGTAAAAACCTTGGCGGGATAGGGGATGGTGGTATGATTACCACTTCGGACGCCGCATTTGCCGATATTGTTCGGTCCAACCGTAATCATGGTGCTGAGCCGAAGTACTATCATTCAAGGGTGGGCGGTAACTTTCGTCTCGACCCTATTCAGGCTGCAGTACTCAGTGTAAAACTGGAGCACCTGGAATCGTGGCATGCAGGTCGAAGACGGAATGCAGCACTCTACCGGCAGTACTTTCAGGAGGCCGGACTCGTTGACAATCCGGTAAAACTGCCGGAGGCCGTGTATGCAGCATCTGCCGGAGCAGAGCAACACAATCACCACGTGTACAATCAGTTTGTCATTCTTGTTCCGGAAAGGGATACCTTGCGTGAATATCTGCAGCAACATTCGATCGGAAGTGAAATTTATTATCCGCTAAGCCTCCATCAGCAGGAATGTCTGTATGCTGAGAACTACCAGCAGTTCTCCTATCCGGTTGCAGAACATGCTGCGGCCCATTCTCTGGCTCTGCCCATTTTTCCTGAGCTGACCCCCGAACAACTGTCGTATGTTGTTGAAACAGTGGAACAGTTTTACCGCACTCGGTAGATGTGATGTTTTTTTAAGGATCTCCATGGGGTGAAAGAACCCCTGGATATAATCGCCGCCTGAAAGCTGTTATGGCCGGAGGGCGGTTTTTTATGGAATATTTTGATGTTGAAGAGTGTCTGCAGGAGGAAAGAGCATGATGGAACGTGTCCCGATGTCTGTAACGGGAAATCTACAGCTTCGTGACGAGTTGGAGCGTCTTGAACGAGTTGAGCGGCCTGAGGTTGTCAAGGCGATTGAAGTGGCTCGGGCGCATGGTGACCTCAGCGAAAACGCAGAGTACCATGCGGCAAAAGAACGCCAAAGTCACATTGAAGGAAGAATTCTCGAGCTGAAGGACAAATTGGGACGAGCAGAGGTTATCGACTGCTCAAAAGTCTCTGTTCATCGTGCCGTATTCGGCACCGTGGTTGTTCTGATGGATCTGACGACCGAAGTGGAGGTCACGTATCAGCTTTTAGGTCCGGAAGAGTCGGACGTGAAGAAAGGGTCTATTTCAGTATTTTCACCATTGGGACAGGCGTTGTTGGGAAAGGAAGTCGGTGATGAGGTGATAACAAAAACGCCGAAGGGAAGCAGAGCGTACGAAATTATAGATATAACCGCCTCATCGATACGATAGGTGGGGGGCGTTTACTTTGTAACAGACTGGTTCCAGAGCTGACGGAAAGAGGAAGGAGCTGAAGAAAACAGGAGCTCCGCGGGGCGCCCGGCGTCAGGCTGCCTGAACAAGTAATCCAGATTGCATGATATTCGAGATCTGTGAGCTGATCTCTTCCACACTGTACTGAGAGGCGATCTCCGGGTACAGAAGAGATATCTCATCCAGAGCACCGAAAATAAGCTGGCGGGCTATCTCCGGCTGGATGTCAGCACGGAACACTCCTGCTTCCTGACCTTGTGTAATAATGGCAGTGATGATGTTGAGGTATTCGTTGAACTTGTTTTTACGGTATTCTTTGATCAGTTTGTTTGTTTGCCGAAGCTCGACATGAATAACCTCGGCCAGATAGCGATTTTTTTTCATCTCCTCAAGATGGAGCATAATAAAAAGCGTTAACTTCTTTTTCGGATCGTTTTCTTTTTCCAGAAGTTGACCTATATGTTCTATCAGTTTGCCTACCTCTTGCTCGAAAACAGAAAGAAGGATGTCAAACTTGTTATTAAAATAGAGATAAATAGTGCCGTCCGCCACCTTGGCTTCTTTGGCGACATCAGAGATTCTGGCGTTAAAAAAACCTTTTTTCGCAAAAACCTTTGTGGCAGCTCGTATTATTTTACGATGTTTATCTGCAGATTTCATTTAATATGTCAAAACACGCGGTTACTGTGAAAAATGAATGAATGCTCATTCTGACCGTACCAGCTTGCAAGATGCATTGTCAAGAAAAATGCCCGCAGGCCTTCAATGATACACTTGGAAAAATGAACAAAATTGAGCATTATTCGCCGAGGTGGATTTAAGGAAACGATCTCTGAGCAGGGCGTGGCATTTAACAAAGGAGGAGGGGTAAGATGAAAGTTTTGGTGATTGGCGGGGGTGGGCGTGAACATGCACTTGTCTGGAAACTGCGGCAGTCCTCGCAGGTCGATGCTATCTACTGTGCGCCGGGAAACGCCGGGATCAGAACCATGGCCCAGTGCATAGACATCTCTGCTGGTAATATTGATGCACTTCTTGATTTTGCTCTTCAGGAAAAAATTGATCTCACCATCGTCGGACCGGAAGAACCGCTGACAAAAGGAGTAGTCGATCTTTTTGAAAAGA
>JAAYDD010000251.1 GCA_012729435.1 Desulfobulbus sp. | reverse complement strand
TCCCCTTCCTTAATTTCAAGACGCGTCTTCTCAGCTTTAAATATCGGCAGACTGTTACCAACACCGTTGTCAAGAACAAAGAGCACCGGCAAACTTGCTGGACCGTTATTGGCAATTAATTGCATAGGCCCGGATGTACGCTCCATGGTGCTGCGATAGTTCTTGAGAACAAAACTTTCAAAGCCGCCTCCCTGTTCCTTAATAACAACCGAATAGAGGGGAGTATCCACAACAACATCAGCGGCATCCGGATCCAACGCCACAGGCACGGCCATTTCACCCGGTGCTCCAACTGCCGCAGACGGGGAAGACAAGGTATGACTCCCTGCCCCGGCCGCCTGTTCTTTTGTTGCAACTTCAGGCGCTGGCTGCTGGGGAACGGCAGGTGGAAAAAGATACTGAAATCCAACCAATATCATCAGCGACAACACGATAGCCAGAAATGCTCTTTGCATATCCATGAAAAGTACCTTAAAAAAATCCAGACACAGGGTCTGAATGGCGTTGAAGAATGGAGAGAGAACTACCTACCATCGATCATTTGACCGGATCATATCCTCCGCGACACCAGGGATGACAGCGCACAATTCTTTTTAGTGCTAAGACTGAACCACGCCACACTCCGTACTTGATGATCGCATCAATGGCGTACTGGGAGCAGGTCGGCACAAAACGACAGGAGGGAGGGAAAAGCGGGGAAATAAAATACTGATAACCTCTGAGCCCTATGATAAAAAACCGGCGAACGAACATCCTCCGGACGGAGACATGGCAAGAATCGTCATCAGGTATCTTTTTCAGTTGCACGCACTGACACATGCCGCCCCCTAGACTGTGTAACCAAGGCCTTGACCGCGCAATTTTTCATATCCAACAGACTATTGATGCTAAAATCCGGCTTAATAGTCCAAACAATATCAGCACTTTGAGGAAATACCCCCCGGTTAAGCCGAAACGTTTCTCGGATGAGTCGCTTGATCCTATTACGCCGTACAGCATTGCCAACCTTGCGGGACACGCTGATGCCTAGTCGGTTGTATCCATGATTATGCGGCAGGATGATAAGAGTGAATCCGTTTCCTCTGTAGCGTCTACCCGCCTTATATACAGATTGAAACTCTCCTGTTGATCGAAGCAGGTGCCGCTTTGGGAGAGTACAGTGACTCAAGAAAATTACGCCGCCAACCGCTTGCGACCCTTTGCCCGTCTCCTTCTGATCACTTCCTGACCTGAACGGGTTTTCATACGCACAAGAAAACCATGGGTACGGGCACGCTTGGTATTACTCGGCTGAAAAGTTCTTTTACTCATAACTTATATCCTCTTTTATGAACCATCTCGTTTAGTAAGAATGCACATGACATCTTGTATTGTCTTCGCTGTCCATCATCTCCGCACCAATGCCGCATGCTACGCTGAAGATGTGGAGATTGAAAACAGTTAAAATCGCTTCAAAAAAATAACTTTAATCATAACATCTGATATCTGTCAAACTATTTCCCTTTCACAGGGTTGCTGTTCTGACGTCATCTTATTAAAGCAAAGTACGCATCAGTCCTGCTTCTCCGGAGAACATCCTCAGACATCAGGAAAGTGAAAACTCCGAGCTTTCAGAGTACGATCGGCCGCTGTGCACACTAAATTCCGCTGACAGGCTTGCCAAAAGAACACTAAATCGTTTAAATTCTCTATCCTGTCGTAAGCTTTCATTCTGACAGGACTGCCTTTCAACACTTTGTCTCATTGACTATCTGGACGATATTTCCTTATGACGGATTTTGATATTGCCGTGATTGGAGCCGGACATGCCGGCTGTGAGGCTGCCTTAGCCGCGGCCCGACTGGGATACCGCACGCTGGTATGCGTTATCAATGTGGATACCATCGGTGCCTTGTCCTGCAATCCGGCCATCGGAGGCCTGGCCAAAGGACATCTGGTCAGAGAAATCGATGCTCTGGGCGGTGAAATGGCGAAAAATATCGATGCTACCGGGATCCAGTTCCGCCGGCTCAATGCGAGCAAAGGACCGGCAGTCCGTTCTTCAAGAGCCCAGGCCGATCGACTCCTTTATCGGCTGCGAATGACGCAGATACTCGCAAACCAGACGAATCTGTCAATTAAACAGGCCGTTGTGGATGAAATTCTTGTTGAAAACGGCAAGGTGACCGGCCTGCGCACATCATTGGATGAACACATACGCGTCAAGGCCGTTATCGTATGCACAGGCACCTTTCT
>JAAYDD010000250.1 GCA_012729435.1 Desulfobulbus sp. | reverse complement strand
CTCGGTCATCTTGCCCCGCCAGCCGGGACCAGCCAGGAAGAATGAACTTCCCGGCTGACCGATCTGACCGGCGATATACCGTATTCTGATGTCACTTCAACCACTGAGTTCCCGCTCATCAGACCCGGTGGACAGAGACCGGGCACAGGGCAACAACACATCTACATACTGCAACCATCAATTTTACAGATAATCTCATGGAACAGCCCGTACCTCAGGACCAACACCCGAACCGTTTTTCAGTTCTGCCCTGCATGCTCACCATCTGCAGCCTGTTCAGTGGTTTTTACTCAATTATTGCCTCATTTAACGGACATTTCTTTGCCGCCGCCGTAGCCATACTGGTGGCAGGAGTCTTTGACGGCCTTGACGGCCGGGTTGCCCGAATGACCCGTTCAACCTCCACCTTTGGCATGGAACTTGATTCATTGTGCGACATGGTTTCTTTCGGTGTTGCCCCAGGTGTACTTGCCTATCTCTGGGCTCTGACCCCTTATGGCCGTTACGGCTGGCTGGCCGCCTTTCTTTATGTTGCCGCCACCGCTCTCCGTCTGGCCCGTTTCAACTCACAAACTGTGGCCAGCCCAAGCCATGATTTTACCGGTCTTCCCTGTCCGGCGGCCGCCGGGATGATTGCCACCTCAGTCATGTTCAGTACGCATGTCTTTAAAACCACCGACACGGTGCAGCATATCACTCTGCTCGTCATGGTCTATGTGCTCTCATATCTCATGGTATCCACCCACAGGTATTTAAGTTTCAAACATCTGGAAATCTCGAGAGAAAAACGCTTTCAACTCATCGTCGGTCTGCTTCTCATTCTGATTCTGCTCGCCAGTGAACCGCCTATCACTCTGTTTGCCGCCTCTTTCCTCTATATGCTCTCCGGCCCGATTCTGGCGATAAAGGCAAGAGCTGGCAGAAAAAAACGGCCGGTTGCCGCCAAGACGAACAGCCCTTTACCCTAACCCTCTGATGAAACACAGAAAACGTGCGTATCACCGGTGGCGGTGCTAAAGGCCGCAAACTGCACTCTCCGCGTTCGAATCTCATTCGCCCGACCAGTGATCAGGTGCGTGAGGCCATGTTCAGTCTCATTGGTGAACGGGTTGTCAACAGCAGAGTGCTTGATCTTTTTGCCGGTACAGGAGCCCTAGGTATCGAGGCCTTGAGCCGCGGCGCGGCTTCCGCTGTGTTCGTCGACAAATCGATCGAGACAGGCCGTCTTATCGAGACCAATCTGAAGAGTTTCACCAGTCACCCCCGGGCCGCCTTTGTTCTGCTGAACCTAGCAACAGTCTCTCACCTTGGCCGATTAAACACCTATGGATCTTCCCGGAATTTCAACCTTGTCTTTATGGATCCGCCCTATCAGAAACAACTGGCGCAACGGGTTTTGGTCATGCTCGAAAAGGCCGACATCCTGGAGAAAGGCGCCCTGATCGTTGTCGAGGAGCATCGGCAGGCTGACCTGTCCGCTGTAAACCTGAAAACGCTCAGTCCCATTGACAAACGCCTGTACGGAGAAACCGGCCTGTGGTTTTATGAATTCCGATCATCAACAGAGCACTGCCATGCATGAATCTGCCGTCAACCTGTCTGCAGCCGGAGAACAGTCAATTCCACCACGGATTGCCGTCTATCCAGGGACATTTGACCCCATCACCAACGGCCATCTTGATATCATCGAACGGGGCCTGCAGCTCTTTGATCGCATTATCGTCACCATTGCCGTCAATGTACAGAAAACCCCCCTGTTTTCACTGGAAGAACGCTCTGCCATGATCCAGGAGTGCTTTAAACATTCTGACAGGGTGTCGGTCGGCTACACTGAGGGACTCATTGTGGACTTTGCCAGGCAGCAGAATGCCCAGGTCATTATCAGAGGATTACGGGCGGTCTCGGATTTCGACTATGAATTTCAGCTGGCTCTGATGAACCGGCGCCTGGAGCGATCCGTGGAAACCGTTTTCTTCATGACCGGCTTTCGCTGGATCTACATCAGCTCAAGCGGTATAAAAAATGCCGCCAGATGTCAGGGGAAGATTACCGGCCTTGTTCCGGAGCATGTGGAAAAGGCCTTACAAAGCAAATTTACCTGATGCGCAATTCAACCGTTCGGCCGAAGAAAAGAACGTCGCAACAGCAGAGCAGAAGAACTTTTTTAGCGCGCTGGTTCCGGTGGGGAGCAGCACTGACTGCCACTGTTTTTCTTTATCCTCTCCTTCGTTTCACCGGACATCGGATACCTCCCAAGCCCCGTCTGGTGGAGGTACCGGCACCCTTACCCTTAAGCGGAGTCCACACCAATCAGGAGTTCTTTCTCTTTGCCGGCACCGACCGTCTCTCAGCGGTCTCCCGTGTCTGCACCCACCTGGGCTGCCGGGTAAACTTTCAGGAGGACAAACAGATCATCGAGTGCCCCTGTCATCAGAGCCGTTTTACTCCGGACGGTATCCGCATTTCCGGACCGGCACAAAAAAATCTGCCGCAGTATGAGGTCACTGTCAAAGAAGACGGAGAAGGGAAGGTGACCGCCTATGTGGTTCATCTCTGATGCAACGGCGAACGATGCAATATCTCACCGTGCCGCCTCTGCGCCGGCTGCTTGACTATCGCTGGGGCGGAGGCTCGCTGATCAGCCTTTTTCTCTCCATCCTCTCAGGCATAGTCATTGCACTGCAATACGATGCCTCAGCCCCATTTTATACAACCAGTTCCATTGAACTTCTGGTCCCCTACGGATCGTTCTGGAGAGGGCTCCACTACTACTCAAGTCAGGCGTTCTTCCTGCTCCTGCTGGGCCACGTGATCGTTGAACTCCGCAATCAGAACATGAGACTGCAGAGAAGTGCCTGGATACGTCTGTGTGCCACAGTTCCCGGAGCTGTCCTCCTCCTGTTCACAGGTTATGTGCTCCGGGGAGACGCCACCGGCGAGGCGGCAGGAGCAATAGCCGAACATATCTGCCTGTCAATACCGTTGATAGGTGAACACCTGAACAACTTCTTTTTCGACCTGACCGGCAGTGGCTTGCGCAAGGTGTACGCCCAGCACGTTATCGGCCTTGTTGTTCTCGGCGGTGTCGCAGCCTGGCCGCATCTTCGCCGCTATACCGCACGCTGGCGCAACCACCTCCTGCTGACGGCGCTGACCCTGCTCGTATCAGTAACGATTCCGGCGCCCATGGAGCCCAATCGTCACGGTCTTTTGTTCATTGCCGGTCCCTGGTTTTTCCTGGGCCTGCAGGAACTCCTCCGCTTTCTCGATCCCTTTGTCGCCGGTGTACTGATTCCGGCGCTGCCGGTTGCACTTCTCTTCTGGCTGCCTTCAGATCCACGGCGTCGTGCTGTTGTGCTCTGGGCCATAGCTCTTTGGTTGGCGCTCTACACTGTTTTTACAGTTCTCTGTCTCTTGCGGATCTGAAAATACCTTGAGGCAGGAGATCATCTTTGAAGCTGTTTATGACGTCGGACGCGAGAACAAGGCGGGTTTTAGAACTAGCGGCGTCTCTGCCGGATAATGGAGATGAACAGCCAGCAGCCTGCAATTCCGGCAAGCAGCAGTCCTGTCAATCCGATGACCGGGATATTCCGCCAGTGAGGAGGAATATCCGAGAGGATAAGCAAAGAACTGCCGACAATCAAAGCTGCGAGCACAACGGCAACGGCAAGGCGGCTGACCGCCCTGTCCAGAGTCTTGTTCAGAGCCTGCAGATCTCTCTGTTCCAGGGCCAGGTTCAGATCACCATCGCGCAACCGGGTGAGGATCGTGTCCAACTCTTCGGGCAGGTTGTGCAACAGCTGAAGATAACGCAAGCCGGTGCGGGAAAATTCTGTGGCAAGACGATCCGGCTGCAGCCGGCCTAAACGGATTTTACGCATAAAAGGCTTGGCCAGACGGATGAGCTCCAGTTTTGGGTTGAGCATCAAACCAAGCCCCTCCACAGTACTCAACGCCTTCATCAT
This sequence comes from Desulfobulbus sp., assembly GCA_012729435.1. GTDB lineage: Bacteria > Desulfobacterota > Desulfobulbia > Desulfobulbales > Desulfobulbaceae > Desulfobulbus. Next base: position 1,074 of record JAAYDD010000250.1, on the reverse strand, counting down.
CTGGTAAAGACTCGGTTTAAAAGAGAGCTTGTGCCGTGATACCAGATCCAGCAGATCCTGCAGGATCCTGGAGGCCTCCAACTCAGCCAACGGCTGGTACAGGTAAAGATCCATCATGCCCGCCAGATCTCTGGCCAGATTTTCCCGGTCCACCTCACCTAACTGTACGGTCACCTTCAAAACACCATCAACGATCCGCTCTTCATTACCGGCCACCAGATCGAGAACAAGATCGGTAAAGTCCTCACGGTCCTTTATCGAGAGCCGTCCCATCTGACCGAAATCAATGAAGCAGACCACATTGTCCGGGAGCACAAAGACATTGCCGGGATGAGGGTCTGCATGAAAGAAACCATGCACAAAGATCTGCTCCATCATGAGGATGGCGCCCCGTTCGGCGATCAGGGCCAGATCATACCCCTGTTCCCGCAGCACCTCGATTCTCGAGGATTTTATACCGAGGATGAATTCCATGACAAGGACCCGGTCGGTACTGAGCTCTGGATAAACAAGCGGAACGTGGATAGTGGGATTTTGTTCAAATTGACGGGTAAAACGCTGAATATTGGCAAGTTCTATCGAAAAGTCGATCTCCCTGCTCAGACTCCGGGCGAACTCATGGACAATCGCCATGGGCTGATGACCTTGCGCCTCTTCCAGATGCCTCTCCATGAGTTCGGCAATATGGGCCAGGATCTCAAGATCAACGGCAATCACATTCTCGATACCCGGGCGCTGGATCTTGACCACCACTTCAGCTCCATTCTCCAAAAGAGCCCGATGCACCTGCCCTATGGAGGCTGCCGCCTGGGGTTCAATGTCGAAATAGAGAAAGATCTCTTCCGGGTAACGGCCGAGCTCTTCCCGCAGAATATCCCGAACCTCCTCTTCGCTGAACGGCGGGATGTCATCCTGGAGCTTGGCCAGTTCACCAAGAAAATCAGCGGGGATCAGATCCGGACGGGTGGACAGCAGCTGTCCGAGTTTGATAAAGGTCGGGCCCAGCTCTTCAAACACCAGTCTCAGCCGCTCCGGCCGGGACAGCCGCGAAACCTGCTGCCTCGGTTTCCGGTT
>JAAYDD010000249.1 GCA_012729435.1 Desulfobulbus sp. | reverse complement strand
GCCCCATAGAGGCGGTCTATAAATTTCCTCTCCCTGAAAATGCCTCCCTGTGCGGCTTCAGGGCCTTTGTCGATGGCAGAACGATCGAGGGCGAGATCGAAGAGCGCGAGAAAGCCTTTGAACTTTACGACGATGCGCTGTCGGAGGGGCACGGCGCCCAGCTCCTCGACGAGGAACGACCGAACATTTTTACACTTTCCGTCGGCAATATAAAACCCGGGAGTGCCGTGGTCCTCGAAATACAGTACGTTATTCTCACAGACACAGAGGGTGCAGAAATTCGATTCAACCTGCCCACTGCCATTTCCCCGCGTTATACGCCCGGCCATCAGCAGGATCAGAATGACATTCCGGTTGAACATATCGTCAATCCTCCTGTCGCTCCGTCCGTTCCCTATGGTCTGAAGCTGAGAATTGATATCCATAATCTCAAGGGCATCACGGCGATTGGGTCGCCTTCTCATTCCATCAATACAGAATGGTCTGACGACAGGGCAACCTTCTCCCTTACCTCTGAGACTGCGGCTATGGACCGGGATTTCATTCTGACAATCGTCTACAGGCAGGCGTTCTCCACAAGAGGGCTGGTCTTAGAGGACCGGGAGGCAAAACATTTTCAGATCGATTTCATGCCGGAGAAACAGCAGACCGGGAACGATGCGGAACACCCTGCCGGCAAAAGGGAGATCGTGTTCGTCCTCGACTGCTCTGGATCCATGGAGGGCTCTTCCATTGCTGAAGCGAAAAAGGCCTTGGAAATCATGATCAAGGCATTGAATCCTGAACACTGTTCAACATTTACCGGTTCGGCAGCTATTACGAATGTCTGTTCCGCCGGAGCAAGGCTTACGACGAAGAAAGAATGAAGGAAGCCCTGCAATACCTCCTTGTCAGTAAGGCGAATCTCGGGGGAACCGAAATGCTGGCCCCGTTAAAGGAGATCTACAGCGGCCAATTACAGGATGATCAATTCCGGGATATTGTCCTGATCACCGACGGCGAGATCAGTAATGAAGCCTATGTCATGGAGCTGGCCAAACGACATGCCGGCAGTACCGTGCTTCACACGGTCGGGATCGGCCACGGCCCGAATGAATTTCTCATCAAAGGCCTGGCCCGCGTTTCCAGCGGTGCCTCTGTGCTGATAGCGCCGAAAGAACGGATCGAACCGAAAATCTTGAGACTGTTCAAGAGGGTCATGGACGGTCCAGTTCGCAATATCCGGATAGCGTGGGACGGGGATGTCGATCAGGCACCCAGGGAGGTCGTCGCCTTTTTCGGACAGGTAACGAGCATCTTTGCCCGCAGCGCCTCGGGCGGCAAGATCAGCTCCATGGTCAAAATCTCCAGCCGGACGAGATCAGGGGTCCGGTCGTGGGACGTGCCTCTGGAGCGGGTCGATGAAGCCGTCCCGATACCGGTGCTCTGGGCCAGGGAGAAGATCAGGGGCATCGAAGAGGGCAATATCGGGGGCTCCCGGCAACGGGAAAGGTGGCGGAGTAACTCCAGACAGAAGATCATCGCCATCTCCAGGCAGTACGGCATCCTCAGCAGCGAGACCAGTTATGTCGGCATTGAAAGACGTTCCGCTGCCGACCAAACAACGGCCGAGATGGCATTGAGAAAAATTCCGGTTATGCTGATAAAAGGTTGGGGTGGCTTGTTTGATCCCGGAGCACGTAAAGGGGATCTGCGTGTTCTTTCAAGAATGAGTTATTCTCTCAGCGATAAGTGTCTTATAAAAAATTCTTTCATAGAGGATCCGCCGTGGCTTTCAAAGCCGATACCGTGTATGGAGTGGGATGATTGTGCGTCCTTCAAGAAAAAGAAAAGGTCCTACAGACCTTCCCCGAAATCCTTTAGTAAAGCTCCCTCCTCGCCACCCGCTGCCCATGAGGAGGATTTCCTGCTGGAGCTGTTATCCGGCCAGCAGGCCAATGGGGGGGTTATTGTCGCCGATGCCTTATTGGAAAAAGCAGGGCTCACCGAATTGCATGTCATAGCGGAATCACTGACAGTCGAGGACGAGACCGATAAAACGAGGCTTTTCATGACTCTGGCAACCCTTCTTATTTTGGAAATGCGGTTTCAGGCGCGAAGGGATGAGTGGGAGGGCGTTGTGCATAAAAGCCGCGTCTGGTTGCAGGCGGAAATGGAAAAAAACCGACCGACCATTGACAACCAGCCACTGGAGCAGTGGCTCCGGGATTACCTGGCGAATAGACCAGGTCTCCGGCGATTAACCTGAGAAAACATTTCAACACGTCCCTGTCCGGAAAAAGGAGGAACGCGGTCAGACGATATTTATTCCGAGATTACTGAGAGATAAAGAAGTACTGGATGCACTGCTATAGAAAGGGCATGAGCAGATAATACCAGCGGAGAGGTTAGAAAGAATAATGCATTCAGTAGACATGCATGAGATGAATCAAGATGTTTTTGAATGCTGGCAAAGTGCAGGCAGGTATCCCGATAAGCAGGTTCAGGGGGATTCAATCATGGCTTGGGGTGCATCCAAATCCACAATTCCTTGAGTATCTCTCATTTTCGTACGACATTGATGGAGCATTATTGCCACGGGACGCCGTATCGTCATTGACACGAAGTTCAACTCCGTTGTGACTCACTCATTGAGCGGGATGGTTTAGTTTCTATAGGATTTCGTGTCGGCAGTCGTTGTTTGTCGAGCTGCGAAATTTATATTTGATAAGGGGAGGTTAAATATCTCTCCTTTTCTCAACCCGGTGTTCTCAAACTCCTTTTCTCAGGCGATCCGATGACTCCTTACCTGGGCCATCATTTGGTTTTCCGTTGCTCTCCAAGGAAATTCAGCAGGACAGCAACAGATAAAAAAATAGATATGACTACACGCTGAAGGTTCGTGAACCCGCACGAATGCCTCAACATGTGGCAAAGGTTGCGGAACTCGCAGAAACTCTCGAAAACCAATCCTTGTTATTTCTTGCAGGTTTATTTTCTGAATACAGTGATTTGGGTGGTGCTCGCTCAAAATCTTACTTTCAGAAGGCTGTTAAACCGGCTCCGGACCATCAACAGGCAAGACCGCCTTGCAGCGTGTCGGCCTGTCAGAGAACAAAATCGTGATCGCTTAAGACCCGGTCCCGAAAGTTGAATTCAGCAGCTTTCAACCTGCCAGGTAAAATTTGCAGCCGGTATACGTACCAGATTAAAATTGATCCTCCGACCCGGTTGCTAATTGTGCCTGATTCGGTGTCCGTTGCCGCTTGACCGCAACATCAGTCCATGGTCCTGTTTTTTTGTATACCTCTTGTTGCCTTGGCCTGGAGAGGATCGTCCGGCCAGTAGTGTTTTGGATAACGGCCTTTAAGTTCTTTTTTCACCTCAGGATAACCGTGCTTCCAAAAACTTGTCAGATCACTTGTCACCTGAATAGGCCGGTGTGCCGGGCTGAGGAGGTGGAGCAGGAGAGAGACCCTGCCACTGCAGACGGCCGGAGTTGTTTTCAGGCCAAAGAGTTCCTGCAGGCGAACAGCCAGTACCGGCGGCCGGCCGTCCGCCTGATAGTGAATACGAATACGTGAACCGCTGGGCACGGTGCAGGTTTCAGGCACCTGTTTACGGAGTTGCTGCTGTTGCTCCCAGTTGAGCAGTGCTGTGAGAACAGTTTTGAGATCAAGGTTGCGCAGTTGTTCAATACTGTGCATACCGTCAAGGTACGGTGCAATCCAGCTCAGGTCAGCACAGAGCGCGTCGTCACTCACATCCGGCAGTGCCGTATAAGCCAGCCAGCTGCGCAGGCAGATAATCCGGGCCTGGAGCTGCCGTGACTCCTGTGTCCAGGGCAAGCACCCTGAACCGCGCTGCATAATACCCTTAAGCAGCGCCTTGCGCACAGCTTCCGGATCAGGGGCAGGCACAGGGCGTTCATCGATCACAATCGCACCCAGCCTCTCCCGCCAAACCGCCATCACTTTTCCGGCAGCATCATCCCATTCCATAACTTCTTCAGCAGTAAAGAGATGAGGGTACTGTCGACGCAGGATGTTAATGTCCACCGCTTCTGCCAGATAAATGCGCCCTTCACTGCGGCCACCATCAAGGTTGGTCACAACGAGATGTTCACTGTTTGCCAGATGATCACCGGGGGCAAGTCGCACACCACGGCCGGAAGAAAGAAGATAACGTCCTGGTTGGCCTGGTCGTCTGCACGCAATACGGTCCGGGTAGGCGGCTGCAAGCAGCAAGCCAATCGTTGCCGGATCGGTCGTACCGGCTGTGCCTTTGCATACGTGCGACCACTGACGGGCCGCCTGGTCAACCTTCTGATAGAGCCTGTGTTCTTCTTTTCGAGTGTTTACTGCTCTGCGGTCTCTCTGCCGCCAGGCCATCAGCATAGTGTGCCGGTCGTGCACACTGGCAGAGGAAAAGTGGTGAACAGGATCACGCTCTGAAAGTAGTGCTGCAAGATCACATGCCAGTGAACCCATCCCCCGTTGTTCTGCGGTGATCAGCAAGTGTCCTAATCGGGGATGAAGAGGCAGGCTAGCCAGTTTGCGGCCGATGGGAGTGATCTTTCCCGAATCATCAATGGCAGCCAGCGATCGCAACAGCTCCTGTGCCTGTTGAAATGCTCCGGATCGGGGAGGATCAAGCCAGTGCAGCTCTGCCGGGTCGCTCACTCCCCAGAGTACCAGCTCCAGGGCTAAGGAGGCCAGATCAGCATTGAGGATTTCCGGTGGATGAAAAGGAACAAAGTTGTAGTGTTCCGCCCTGGTCCACAGGCGAAGACAACTTCCCGGCCCCAGACGTCCGGCCCGACCGGCGCGCTGGTCTGCGGCGGCTTTGGAGACCCGCACAGTGGTCAGACGGCCCAGTCCTGTACGCGGATCAAAGGCGGGTAAGCGGGACCAGCCACTGTCAACAACACAGCCAACACCTTCAATGGTCAGGCTTGTTTCAGCAATCGAAGTGGCCAGAATAACCCGGCGGCGACCAGCAGGATCAGGAGAGAGCACCTGATCCTGTTCTTTTCTGCTCAGATCACCGTACAACGGATACACTGCCAGCTCGCTATCGGAGGGCAGGTCGTTGTCAAGAAGATGTTTCACCTCTCTGATCTCTCCGGAACCGGGCAGAAAGGTGAGGATATCTCCCTGTTCTTCCCGTACTGCCCGACGTACACCATCTGCAGTGATCCGTGTAATCCGTCCCTGTGCCGGCCGCTCCAGATAGCTGATGCGCACCTCATGCTGTGTACCCGCACATGACAGCACCACCGCATCACCAAGGAGGTCTGCAACAGCCTGTGTGTCGAGGGTGGCGGACATCACCAGCAGACGCAGATCGTCCTTAAGGTTGCAGAGATCAAGACAGAGGGCAAGGGCCAGGTCTGCATGGATGGAGCGTTCATGAAACTCATCAAAGATGATCAATCCTACCTTTTCCAGGTCGGTGGCGGTTTGTAGCCGGCGCGTCAGAATACCTTCGGTGAGCACTTCGATTCGGGTGGTTGGGCCGATCTGCCGATCAAAACGAATGTGATAACCCACAGTCTTACCGATCGGTTCACCTAACAGAGACGCCATTCTTGCTGCTGCGGCGCGGGCTGCCAGCCGGCGCGGTTCCAGGAGAAGAATGGTTTTATGTGCAAGCCAGGGCGCTGCTGCCAGGAGCGCCAACGGTACTACTGTGGTCTTTCCTGTACCGGGCGGCGCAGTGAGCAGCGCATGTCCTTTGGACAGTGCGGCCTGAAGGTCAGGCAGAACGGCTGATAGTAGTGAGTTGGAAAACAACATGGCCTTGATTGTGCAGAAGGTGTCGCGGAAAGACGGTTCAGAAAAAAGGGGAAATCGTAGCATGCATTTTTTTCACCCTTTGGTTCGGGAAAGAGGTATGGTGCAGTTCATGTGTTCACCGGATGATCAGTTATCCCGCCCAGAAGCGCAATGTCATTTAACAGGGAAGTACATATGCCCGGCTTTTGCCGCTCCACCAGTCCTGACGCCTTACACGAGACCTTCACTGCAGCCTGTGCTGCCCATGCCGATGGTCATCTTGCCGAGGCCAGACAGCATTACCAGTTCCTTTTGAAGCATGCGCCTGCATCTGCTCTGGTGCACTATAATATCGGCCTGGTCTATTATGACGAGGCGAACTACGAGCAGGCTTTAGCCGAGTTCTCCCTGGCCGACACCCTTGCCCCGCCTGATGCGGATACTCTTTTTAACCTGGCGGTCTGCTACAAAAAGGTCGGTGATCATCAGGCTGCCATTGCCACCTATCAGCGGTTGCTTCTTCTTCAACCCGATGATACAGACGGTCATTACAACCTTGGCTGCTGTTTTCGTGATGTGAATGATGATGACAGGGCGATCACCTGCTACCGGCACACGTTAACCCTCTGCCCGACTCATCTGCCGGCAGCCCGGAACCTTGCGTACCTGTATCATCGTTCCGAGCAGATCGGCCTGGCCATTGAGTACTACAGCCGGGTGCTTGATCAGCAGCCCGAAGACAAAGCCATTGCCTATCTGCTGGCGGCCTTGCAGGGGATCACCCCCGAAAGTGCTCCGGATGAATACGTCCGTGATTTTTTCGATGCCTATGCGCAGGATTTTGAGCACAATCTGGTGGACGATCTGGGGTACGATAACCCTCGCCAGCTCTATGACTGCCTTGATCGCAGCTCTGCCCGGAGAGACAGGTTCGACCACGGGCTTGATCTTGGTTGCGGAACCGGATTAGGCGGTCTTGTCTTTCAGACTCTGACCGCAACCCTGGACGGTGTTGATCTTTCCGCCAGGATGCTCGATCAGGCAGCCGCCAAAGGGTGTTACTCCCGACTGCACCTGGACAGCATTCTCCATCATCTGCGTTCAACATCTGAAACCTATGACCTTTTTCTGGCGACAGACGTTTTTATTTATGTCGGTGATCTCCTTCCGGTGTTAACGGCGGCCCGGAGCATCTCCCGGCCCGCGGCTCTCTTTTGTTTCACCACCGAGCATCTGGAAAACGGTACGTACCGGCTGTTATCCACCGGCCGGTTTGCCTATTCGCGTTCCTATATTCAAGACGTTGCCAGACAGACAGGCTGGCAGGTGCTTGCTCAGGAAAGTGCACGGCTGCGGCGCGAGCGTGATACCTGGCTTCTGGGTGATCTCTGGATCCTCAGACTGGCTCCACCCTTGTCTGATCAGCAATCAACACTCTCTGTCTGCACCTGAGAAGCAGGTTCAGGGGAGCGGCTGAAGATAGGGGCCATTGCCGCTTATACACAGGCCGCTGACCTTTTCAATAAGCGGTTCACCGGAGAGCCCGTTGTATTTCTGGTCAAAATAGACAAGCTCAACGGTTTCCCGGATCCGTTCAATGGTGATTTCTGGAATCTCGCTGCTTACCCGCCATGTCAGCTCTTCTTCTGCATCCATTGGCTTGACACCGGTATCCCGCATCTTTGCTGCAGTTGCAAAGAGTTCACCGATTAATCGACAGCGCCGTGTTTTCACCGCATCAATGGCTGGTGGAGCTTCTGTCGGTACAGCTGTGTCCGATACGTCCGTTGCGGCAGCGGAACCGCTGCCGGATTGCGCAGCTTCCGGGGGCGCAACCGGTTGAGGCGTTGTGGTGGCAGCGTTTTCATTGCAGAAGTGCCAGATAACCTCTGTGCCTGATTGTCCCGAAGAGTCAGGCTTCATGCACAGTCCATACGCATTTAACTGGTCGATGTTCTCCCGCATTTTCAAACAGGCGGCATCTGCTTCCGGGCCGCTCGTCTCCCAGCATATTTGGGTAAGAGTCTGGTCTTCTTGTATCAGTGCCAGTATTTCCGGTGGAAAGCAGCCGGCCGCTGTACTCTGTGCAGGCGGCGGGGCCCTGTCCAGTGCGGTTTCGAATTCGTCGTGAGAAGAAGGAATTTGCGCAGTCTGCTGGTTTTCAGTGACCGGTGCACCGCCTGCCTGTTGCGGAGCGGCGGCCGGTTTTGGCGGGGCAGCCACCCGCACCGCAGGCGGCAGGATCTTTGCTTTCATAAAGAGAAAGCCGGATTGCGTGCTCTTGTTATAGGAAAGCAGAATGTTGGTCGTCTTGCCGGGCCAGTTGTACAGTTCTTCCTTGCCCTGTTCAACCTTTACAGTTTTTCCGAACCTGGCAAAGGCCTCATCCCGGGCGGCTGCAAAATTTTTAGGACCGCTGAACAGCAGCATAACGCCCTGCAACCGTTTTTTTGTAAATGAGTAGTGAATGCCGGTCAGGACTGCTTTGCCGTAACGCAGGTCGTCATTTTGCAAGGTATAGAGAGATGTTCCATCTGTACCGCCATCTTTGGTCAGTACCAACGGCTTTGTCTCTTGCAGATCAGCAAGCCAGCTTCCCCAGCGCATACCTTTAAAACCGTTGATCTCAGCGCTGTTCACATTGAAGGTGAACACCAAAAAGACCAGCACCGCTATAAATGTGATGACAGATCTCTTCTGCATGTTCTGCTCGGCCCGGCTCAGCGGCAAATTCTTTTTGCAGGATTCACAATCTGAGCGATACGCTCCTGACCTGCTTTTGTCAGTTCAGGAAACTGTTGTTGCAGCCAGAGAATAATATCCGCCTTTTTGACCGGTTCCGCATCACTGCGCTCTTCACCAAAGAGGGTTTGCCAGCACAGATTTGCTGCCTGCAGCTCCAGAGGCATGGTCATACCGGCCGGTTCTTCCGGTGGAGGAGTATCCGCTGCAGGTTGAGAGGACGCATCTTGAGGTTGCACCTGTGAAGTGTCTTGTATAACCTTGTTGTTGCTTTCATTTTCAATGGCGATGATGTCGTCGATGTTGGCGAACAGGCTGGTCGGCTTCAGCCCGATCATGCTGCTTTCGCCCCATTCTTCGCCAAGACGATTGGTGACACCCACCTGGTTACCCTGTTTATCAAAACAGAGTAACTCGGCTGTGACAAAGACCCGGTCTGACCGCCCAAAGATCTGCATCAGCACCTCCGGCAGAGGGCTTACCTCAATTCGTTCGTGCCATTGCTTGGCCGATGCCCGTATTTTTTTCCCGGTTCGCGTTATCGTAGTGTCTGTTTTTTGCACAAAGACATCGGACAGATCAACCCAGAGCGGAAAGCTCCCGTGACTTGCCGATTCGATAATCTGATCTACATTCTGACGCCATCGTCGCGCCAAATCATCTATGAATACACGGTTGGTGTCTGGTGTTATCATGTTGTCTTTCTGTATTTTTTATGAATTTAACAGCTGCGTAGCCACACGCATGTTCTCAAAGCAGCCGGGTCAAGATAGCAGGGAAAAGGTGGAAAGGACAACCAAAAAGACGGCATGCTTCATCGGGGAAAAACAGTTTGTTTTTCTTCATCAATGCCGGCCATCCGTAATGCGGTTTGCCGAATATCAGTGGCAAGTGCCGGAGGAGAAAGGACCTTTGCTCCATCGCCCCATGACAAAAGCCATCGTTTCAAACCTGAGAGATGGTTGACAGAGAGGGTCAGGACAAGGCTGCCGTCATCCTGTTCGCCGATCTTCTGGGAAGGGTGCCACTGCCGCTCGCGAATGTAGGTTGCGGTCTGTCTGTTAAAATGAATGCTTACCTCGATTTCCTCTTCTCCAAGATGAATACCGAAGTGACTGCCAAAGAATTTTTCAAAGGTAAAGGAGGCGGGCCGGGTGAAGCGCTCGGCCCCTTTCCGGGCTGTCTGAATACGGGCCAGGCTGAAGGTGCGGACAGCCTGTCGGATATGGCAGAAACCAACCACATACCAGTCGCCCTCAAACCGCACTCCCTGATACGGATCAATGCGGCGCCGCATGGATGTGTTGTTTGGACTGTGATACTCAATTTCCAGGCTGGTCGATGTGCGCAAACAGTCAAATACGGTTGCGAGCACCTCCGGTGAAATGACAGTGGTGAAAGGCGGCAGCACAGTAAACAGTTTCTGGTCGTTCTGCAAACAGGCGGTTGTCTTGTCCGGCAGACTGTCTTCGATTTTACGGAAGACCGAACAG
>JAAYDD010000248.1 GCA_012729435.1 Desulfobulbus sp. | reverse complement strand
TTCTCTTTGTTCGAAAACACATAGTAATCTTAGGGGGGGATGGAGATTAAACAGTTGATTTTCACTGTGAAACAGGCGCATCCTGTGGGTCGGTTCAATGATTTTTTTCTGCTGCCTGTTTACGTCCCCCGCTCTGATACGTGTCTGTCGGTTTGATCCGGTCCCCTCATAGGAAAAACTCGGGCTGACTTTCGCGGTAAACAATCTTATTATATGATATTCATATTTTAATTTGTCTTTAAACAGTGCAAGAGGTTGCCATGTCCACTAGTCAATGTCCGCTTCCAGTGGACTCTGATGCTCTTAAGGCTAATCTGCGTGAGACCGCGACATCCGTTCAGATTCATCCCGAACTTCTTCTGCTGCGGGATGTTGTCTGTCGTTTTCAGGGGCTGTTGAGTAAGATCGACATGCTGCTCTACGAGGTCAGTCATCCCTATCGCAACTGGAAGGTGATCATACCGGAATTACGAGCCTATGTTCTGAAAAATCTGAACTATTACCGGGATCATGAACAGGGCCCTGAGGCCTTTTCGTTGTTCATGTCCATTTTCTTTAATGCGCTGCATGAGTCCACCCGCAATGAACAGTTGCTCCGGCGCATTCTGGAGGCCATGCTGGCTTATGCTGATAAGCTGATCATGTCACTGGACAGTTCAACCCTGTTTCGTTTCGGTCCGGCCCTGGCTGAGTTTTTTTCGCAACTCAAATCCCTCGACGAAACAGACCCGAAAGTGGTGCTGTTCATGGCCAAAGGTCATTATCCCGTACAGAAGATGGCACAGCGAGTACTGCTGCTCCGGCAACAGCAGCCTGATGAGGCTTTTGATCTTTGCAGTCTCACTTTACTCATGCAGACCCTTTTGAGACGCAATTATGAGTACTGGCTTTCAGAAGAGGACCCGCTACCCTGGTTTGAGCAGCAGTGTGGCGATTACTGTAACCAGTGGCAGGGGCAGCACCTTCTCGCGGCCATCTCCCATGAGCGGATCGGAGCGTGTAAAGAGACTCTTGATGCCATTGATTTTACCAACGGTTACCAGTCCGCCCTGGAACGTATTCTTGCACTCCCGACCCACATGGATCTCGTCCGTCTGTACAAGGAGATTCCTGCCAAGATGGTTGCGGTCGAACCAGGCGGGGAAGAGGCTGCCCATTTTGTCGAGAACCGCAAGCTGCTGTTTCTTTTCCGGATCATGGAAACCAGTGGCCTGTCGCTGATCCATGAAGAGACATTGCGGGAGATCAACCGATCCCTTGTACAGCTCATCCGAAAACAGCGTTTTGAAGAGATTGAGCAGTTTTTTGTCACCACCTTCCACCTCCTGAAGGCCAATGTCCGGGCATATCCGCACACCTCCCTGCAGTGTATTCAGGTGATTGGCAATGAGGTGTTCAAGCGGGGCAACTCCCGTCTGGTTGAGGCCTTTCTCTGGGAAACGGTCCGTTTTGGTTTTCAGTATGCCAATGTCCGCGGAGTTGACGAAGACTGGCAGCCCATTGCCAATCCAGCCCACCTCACCAATATCCGGGTCTGGCTTACTCTGATCGGACAGGAGCCTAAATGGTGTTCCACTCTGTTTTCAGCACTTATTATCAATCTGCGCCTGTCAGGGACCTGCGTCCGTGATACCGATCTGTTTCAGCGGGACATTACTGAACTGCTTAATCAGCCCATCGGCCCGATCTATAATCTTGCCAAACAGTTCACTAAGTTGATGCCGGTCTTCTTTAATGAAATCGGTGCTGAAGGTGAGCTGCGGGACGTGTCAACCGAACTCGATGAAATTCATAAGCGAAAGGATATACTCATTCATTTCCTGCGCAAGCAGGCTCATGTCGAGTCAAGCAACCTCATTGTCGGTTTCATTGAGGGGATCTTCACCTTTTGGATCACTCTTGACCGGTCATATCTCACTGACTACCTGCCGGAGGAGATCCTGCGTGAAATCCCCACCAGCGGACCTTATGTCGATGACCAGCATGAACTGGCGGCACGCATCAAGAAGGAGCTGCGTTTTACCCGAATGTCACAGATTCTGGCCTGGCCGGATGATGAACGGGAGGCCTTCCTTGCCCGTCAGTCTGATCTGGCCGAGGTGGAGCGACAGCGGTTTGCCCTGCTGGTGAGAATGTATAAACTGTTGCATCTCAAGTACAACTTAAGCCTGCCCGAGATTCATAAACAGTTACATCACGCCATAAACGCAGGATTTCCTGAATTGAGTCGATTGCTTGACGTGCTGAAAAAAGATGATCCGATCCTCTGTCTTGAGGCACTGCTTGATGAATTGGAGCATCTGCGGGAGATCATCCTCAGTTCGGAACGTTTTGAGCCCAAAGAGGAGATTTACTATAAGCGACACATTGCCGTTGATATTCCTTCGGTGTACGGCCGTTATTCCGAACGCAAGTTTGATGCCCTCGGGTTGACATTCCGTTTGGAGAGCCTCGCCAACATCTATCTGGAGAAGCTTTTTTCCACGGTTAACTTAAGTTTTATCACACAGGCAACGTTTATCCATATTCTTAAGTGTCTGCGTCTTTTTACCCGTGCCTTGCAGGTTGACGGTATCTTCAGCCGCCGCCTTGACACCTACATCAGTCTGCTCGCAGCTTCCATCGGGATCCGGCGTTTTTCCTATACCCAGCATCTTGATATCATGCGCGGGCTCTCTGAAGGAGTGAAGGATATTATTTACGCGTATTACACGAACATCCACCAAAACAATCTGTCTATCATTGTCCCGCAGATCGGCAAGGAGAATCTGCTGTCCAAATATCTCAGTCTCTGGGATGATAAAAATCTGCCGGAAACC
>JAAYDD010000247.1 GCA_012729435.1 Desulfobulbus sp. | reverse complement strand
GCGGCAAATATGAAAAAGAATACTTGAACAGCGATTGAGATGGCAAGCGCGATGAGGAGCGGTGTGAGGGCTGCAATGTCTAGGTTCATGATGGAAGAAGAAAAATTTAGATTACGAGTTCCGATCTAGAACTCTATAAGCTTACAATTTGTGAAGGTGACCTGTCAAAAGTGCTTTGGAAAAAAGATATCCGTGAGATCGGATCTCGACATCCCTACATTAAGGCAAAACCCCGTTCCGGTCCCACCCTTGATACCGATCTAGCATTCTATAGGCTGGAAAATCTTGAGTTTGATTCAGTAAAAACATCATACATGCGACCAATCTCTCACATCCGAACTCACTCCATAAGTGCCATTGCCGCTACGGTGTCCTCTTTGTTCAGTCGCATCACTCTCACGCCCGATGTCTGCCGTCTAAGTTTTGGAATCTCTTTCAACTCGCTCCGGATGATCTGTCCGTGTCGGGAGATAAGCACCAATTCACGGTCTGGATGATCCAGTATCCGAGCGACGGTGACGTCACCCGTCTTGTCGTTCACTCTGAAGGTGAACACTCCCTGCCCTGCCCTCTTTTGCAGAGGGTATTCATCAAGTGGCGTCATTTTCCCGTAGCCGTTCTCGGAGATCGTAAGAACCATATCCTCTTCTTTTCGGATTATGTCCATGCTTATGACTTCATCGCCTTCTTTCTTGAATGCGATGCCGCGGACGCCTCGTGTTGCCCGGCCGGTCGGTCTGATGTCTTTTTCGCCAAAGCGGATGGATCTGCCGAGCTTGGTAACTAACACGATTTCGTTTTCCCCCGTTGTGGGTTTGACCCATTTGAGTTCATCGTCTTTATCAAGTTTGATTGAGATCAGCCCATTAGCCCTGATACCGTCAAACTGGCTGATCTCGGTCTTTTTCACGTTTCCTGCTCGCGTTGCCATTAGTAAATATTTATATTGTTTTTTTCCTTTTATTTCTGTTGTTCCTGCTCTTGAACCTGTCTTGGCATCTATTTGTTTTCCTGTTCTCGTACCTGTCTTGGTATCTGTTTCTTTTCCTCCCCCCGCTTCTGCCCCTTCTCCTTGGTTTTCCTGGAGTTGATCTTCATCGCTGAGTCCTTTGCTGCTTCTGCTGAGCAGAGCGGTAACCTCCTCGTCCTGGTCCAGCTGGATCAAGTTGACGAGTGGGATGCCTTTTGCGGTACGCCCGAATTCCGGTATTTCATACACGCGTGATTCAAATGCCCGTCCTTGGTTGGTAAATAACACAAGTGTGTCTAGTGTGCTGCAGGTGATCGCGTGTTCTATATAATCGCCTTCTTTGGTTGTTGCTCCAATAATGCCTTTTCCTCCGCGTTTCTGGACTTTATACATTGAAGGTGGCATTCGTTTGACGTATCCTGAGTTGCTGACGGTGACGAGTGTTTCTTCTTCTGCGATCATGTCTTCTTCTTCTATTTCGTCAACTTTTCCTTTGAATACTTTGGTCCTGCGTTCATCTCCGTGGACTTCCTTTACTTCAAGAAGCTCAGATTTGATTGTTCCAAGTATTTTATCTGGTGATGAGAGTAGTGCTTCCAGTTCTTCTATCTGCTTGAGGACTTGCTCGTACTCATCCTCTATTTTTTGGCGTTCCAGCGCGGCGAGCCGTCTAAGCTGCATGTCCAGGATCGCCTGTGCTTGAACCTCGCTGAAATCAAATTTTGCGATCAAATTCTCCTTGGCGTTTTCCTGGGTTTTTGACTCGCGAATGGTCTTGATGACCTCGTCGAGGTGGTCTAGGGCCTTTTTCAGTCCTTCCAAAATGTGTCCACGGTATTTTGCCTGGGCTAGGTTGAACTCAAATCTTCTGATGACCACTGTTATCCGGTGCGAAACAAAATGTTCCAATATCTGCTTGAGGGTAAGAATTCTTGGCTGGCCATCAACGAGAGCTATCATGTTGGCGTTGAACGCCTTCTGCATTTCGGTGTATTTGTAGAGTTTGTTGAGGACGGCTTTTGGCTGGGCTGATTTCTTGAGATCTACTACCACACGTATCCCTTCGCGGTTGGATTCGTCGCGGAGGTCGGAGATGCCTTCTATCCGTTTGTCTTTGACGAGGTCGGCGATCTTTTCAATCATGTGGGCTTTGTTGACCTGGTACGGGATCTCGGTGATGATGATCTGGAACTTGCCGCTTGCGGTTTCGCTGATTCCGGCCTTGGCGCGGATGAGCACTCTGCCTCGGCCTGTCGCATAAGCGGTTTCTATGTCTGTCCTGTTATATATCTGGCAGGCGGTGGGAAAATCGGGGCCTGGTATGTATTCCATCAGCTCCTCCACGGTTATGTCCGATTCAAATTGAGGGTAGAGGGTGACGGGACCTTCCTTGGCGGGTTGATCTTCTTCTTCGGTCTTACTGCTGACCGAGAGTTGTCTGTTGATCTCGTCAATTTGTTCTTCTGCGTCTTTCGCCTTGGGGTCTATATATGAAAACAGTAGGTTCTCTGGGTTTTCTGGCAGGGTTTTC
>JAAYDD010000246.1 GCA_012729435.1 Desulfobulbus sp. | reverse complement strand
CCCTGACCTCCGGCGCCGGAACCGGCCTTGAAATGCACTTTAAAACGAAAATCAAGCAGTGAGCGGATGTTGCGATCTGCAACCAGATACACATCTCCGCCTTTGCCGCCATCGCCACCATCAGGTCCGCCTTTGGGAACAAATTTTTCTCTCCGGAAACTTACGCAGCCATTGCCGCCGTCCCCCCCCTTCACGAAAAATTTGGCTTCGTCGACAAACCCCATAACATCTTGTTCAGTTCTTTCAGAAAAGTCATAAAAAAAACCCGACATCAACCTATGATGATGCCGGGTCCGAAATCTGCACGCAGGCAATCCTTCTCAAATCACCTGCCTTCCGTCAGGAAAGATGTCTTATTCGACGGGATACACGGAAACCCTTTTACGATCCTTTCCAAATTTTTCATACTGTACAGTACCATCAATCTTGGCAAAAAGGGTATAATCACGACCGCAGCCAACATTGGCACCGGGGTGAATGACCGTACCCAACTGCCGGACAAGGATGTTACCGGCCTTGACGCTCTGCCCGCCAAACCGTTTCACTCCACGCCGTTGCCCTGCGCTGTCGCGGCCGTTACGTGAACTGCCGCCTGCTTTCTTATGTGCCATTATACTCTCCGCAATAACAGTTTGTTTATGCAGCTATCGTCTCTATGGTCAGTGCAGTGAACATCTGCCTGTGACCTTTTTTCACCTGATAGCCTTTGCGCCGTTTTTTCTTGAAAACAGTAATTTTTTTATGACGGCCCTGTTCAACGATTTTAGCGACCACTTTCGCACCTTCAACCACAGGCTGGCCAACCTTAACGGCTTCGCCATCAACAAGTAACAGTACTTCCGACAACTCTACTGTATCCCCCACATCACCCTCTAATTTCTCAACACGAAGGGTGTCGCCGGCCTCCACCTGATATTGCTTGCCGCCAGTACGAATTATTGCATACATGCGGTTCCTCCTCTCTATTCTCAACCTGAAAGTCTCCAATGGAAACATTTATCATAGAATCTGATATTCAAATCGATATCACCATATCTTGTCAAGAGTTATTCATCATCTTCAGCCCTTTTCCATATCTGACGATCTGTGTTCATGCATCCTGCAGCCAGATTACTCCGTGAGATTTTTTTAAAAAATAACGGTTTTTCTTGTCTGATCCGCCAAAACACCTTAAGTTGAATACGATTTATGTTCAAACAGTATAAAAACACTCCCGAGGCTTACCGAACAACACCCTCTTATTACAGGAGAATAAGCTATGCAGAAGATGGAATGCCCCTGCGGTTATGTGTACGACCCTGCTGAAGGTGATCATGAAAACGGGATTGAAGCCGGCACTGCCTTTGCCGATCTTCCCGATGACTGGGTATGCCCCAAATGTGGTGCTGAAAAAGAGTACTTCTATCCGGTTGACTAATCGCAGAGGCCATTGACCGATGATCATCGGTCAATGGCCTTTTGTTACAACCAGACCTGTCTTTTCAACCATACTTTTCCTTCAACCAGCAAGCAACCCAGATCCTGTGCTGTTCACAGAATCACCCCTGTCTTTTTCCCGGATATGACAGGCCGATGATGCGGTAGCACGTATATGCCTCCGGCAACAAGAAATCCGTACCCTGTTTTTCAATGGAGGATTCTCACATGCCATTCTCTTGCCGATTCGTGCTGTTTTTAATGACGTTGATTTCTCTTTTCACCGTGCACCCTGTTCGGGCGGACTACTATGCTGAACCTGCAGATCTCGTTGATCGGGCTGCCATGGTGTACCGGGGATTCATAACAGACCCGAATATGACATGGTTCCAGAATAATGTTGATCGGGCCAGAGGTATCTTCATTGTGCCACAGATGCTTCGTGGCGGATTTATTGTCGGAGGTTCCGGAGGCCGGGGGGTTCTCGTCGGTCAAGATGCGAATACAGCCAGATGGAGTTCACCGGCATTTTACAGCATGGGTTCTGTCTCCCTGGGGTTTCAGATCGGCGCAGACTCCTCGGAAATCATTCTCCTCATAATGACCGACCGGGGGTTAAATGCCATGCTGTCGACGGACTATAAAATCGGTGCAGATGTCGCGGTTGCCGCGGGCCCCATCGGAGCTTCTGCCAAAGCCCAATCCGCCGACATCCTTGCCTTTGGCCGATCTCAGGGTATCTTTGGCGGAGTCAGTATCGAGGGGGCTGCCATAACACCGCTGAATGACTGGAACCGCCGCTATTATGGCAAACCTGTACAGGTATTCGATATCCTTATCAGCCAAAAAGTCAACAATTCCCATGCCGATCGTTTACGCCGGCTGTTGCCCAGACCAAAACCCAATATTCAGCCAATCGGCCGATGAGGATCACCGCTTTGTCTGCTGCCTTTCAATAGCATTGCCCCATGACCAGGCAGGCACGTTATACTCTTGAGTATCCGCATCAGGGAACCCTGATCATCCGGTTTGCAGGGACATGGACCTTACATTCAAACATTCCCTCTTCACAGGAACTGTCCTCGCATATCGGTCAGGATATCAACTCAATTGCCTTTGCATGTGATGAACTTGAGAAATGGGATACCCGACTGCTGATCTTTCTCAAAACCACCCTCACCAGGGCTTACAAACACAATATCCGGGTCGATGAAGATGGTCTGCCGCCGGGTGTCCGCCGACTGCTCACGCTGTCGAAGGCGGTACCGGAACAGACCGCTTCTTCCCGTCCTGCCACAGACAATCTTGTCACCCGTGTTGGTCGTTCAACTCTGCAGGCAGGTAGTCAACTGCGTGAGATAGCCACTTTTACCGGAGAAATCCTTCTTGCCCTGCTCGGTCTTTTGCAGGGCAAAGTATCTTTTAAGCCCCGTGATTTTTTTTACTTTGTCCAAGTCTGCGGAGTGGAATCCCTGCCGATCGTCTCCCTCATTGCCGTTTTAGTAGGGGTAATTCTCTCCTTTGTCGGTGCAGTGCAACTCCAGATGTTCGGCGCCCAGATCTATGTGGCCAACCTTGTCGGTCTGGGCATGGTCCTTGAAATGGGGGCCCTGATGAGCGGAGTCATCATTGCAGGACGGATCGGTGCCTCCTATGCGGCCCAGCTGGGAACCATGCAGGTGAATGAAGAGATTGATGCCCTGCGGACCATGGGTATTTCACCGGTGGGTTTTCTTGTTCTGCCAAGGATGTTGGCTCTGATGCTGATGCTCCCTCTTTTATGCGTATATGCGGATATCATGGGGATTTTAGGCGGATCAATAATCGGAGTTACCATGCTTGACCTCTCATTGATAGAGTATCTCGAGCAGACCCGTAAGACCATTCAGTTAAGTCAGTTTGGCCAGGGCATTCTTAAGGCCTCGGTTTTTGGTATACTAATCGGCTTTGCGGGCTGTCTGCGCGGGATGCAATGTGGCCGCAGTGCGCTGGCTGTGGGAGAGGCGACAACTTCAGCTGTTGTCACCTCAATTGTCTTGATTGTGGTGTCAGATTCATTTATCACGTACCTTCTCTACCGTTGATCATTGACGATGAACTCCTCGGCACCTGTGATAACCGTCCGTAATCTGACCATGGCCTACGGCAATTTTGTGCTCCAACGGGATCTGAACTTCACCATTGACCAGGGAGACATTTTCGTCATTATGGGCGGATCAGGCTGCGGCAAATCAACCCTGCTCCGCCATATGATCGGCCTTAAACCGCCTGCTGCCGGATCGGTTTGGTACGGTTCAGACAACTTCTGGGAACTCAGCAGTGAAGAGCAGGCTTCGATTATCCGCAAGGCCGGAGTACTCTATCAATCCGGTGCCCTCTGGAGTTCGATGACTCTGGCCGAAAACGTAGCACTCCCCCTGCAGCACTATACCGACCTCGAACCGGATGTGATTGCTGAACTTGTCACCTTCAAGCTTTCTCTGGTCGGTTTGGCCGGGTTTGAAGAATTCTACCCGGTGCAACTCTCCGGCGGCATGCGCAAACGGGCAGCTCTGGCACGTGCCATCGCCATGGACCCTGATTTTCTGTTCTTCGACGAACCCTCCGCCGGTCTGGATCCCATCAGCTCCCGCAATCTTGATCAGTTGATCCTGGAGTTACGGGAAAGTTTACGGGCAACAGTCATTATCGTCACCCATGAGCTGGCGTCAATCTATGCCATTGCCACCAACTCCGTCTTCCTTGACAGCAACAGTAAAACCATGCTGGCCACGGGAGACCCCAAAACTCTTTTACAACAGGAATCCACTCATCCAACGGTGCTCCAGTTTCTGACTAGAGGGACCGGAAAACGCGAGGTCTGCACGGTGTGAGTAAAAAAGCCAATCCCACCCTAGTTGGTGCCTTCATCCTGATCGCTCTCTGTTTAGCTCTGGCAGCAGTTGTCATTTTGGGAAAAATCAAATTCAAGGACAACCGGCTCCACTGTGTCGCCTTTTTTACCGGTTCCCTCTACGGACTTGACGTCGGCGCTCCGGTCACATTCAGGGGAGTAACAATCGGTCGAGTGAGTGCGGTCCGGATCAGTTTTGATAAACAAAAAAAGGACTATCTCATTCCGGTATACATAGATATCGAACAACGGCCGGTTCTGTCCGGTGAGAAACAGGATGAATGGCAGCCTGAGAAAATACGTGCCATGTTCCAGCACCTCATTGATAAAGGAGTGCGAGCCCAACTCAAAATCACCAGTCTCTTAACCGGCAAACTGTACATTGACCTCGCCTTTTTCCCGGATACCCCGATAACTCGCTACCGGACGGATGATACCTATCTGGAAATTCCGACCCAGCCTTCCGGCCTGGAACAGATCACTCAAAAACTGGAAAAACTGCCGCTTGATGAAATCCTGAACAAAACAGCTGCTGCCCTGGACGGCATCAACAGCATCATCAACTCTGAAGAAACCCGTAACGTCCTCAGCAGCTTCAACACCACGCTGCATCAGCTCAACACTCTCATCACCCGCCTAAACACGGAATTTCCGGAGGTAACAGAAAAAATACACCATGGATTGGCAAGTTTCACCTCCCTGGCGGACACCGCGACATCACTGCTTCGCAGTACAGACAAAGAGTTGCCGCCCATCAGTGCAGAATTAAAAAAACTACTCACAGAACTGAACTCCACAGCCGGTGCACTGACCCGGACCTTGGAAAGCATCGGACGGCTAACAGCCGAAGACTCCATGTTCACCTACCAGATCGGAACTTCCTTACGTGAAATAGAACAGGCGGCCATCTCAATCCGACACCTGACCGATTATCTCCAGCAAACGCCCAATGCCCTGATCTTCGGTCAAGCCAAGGAGTCACCATGAGCGCACACCACCCTAAACTTCGTCATCACTGGTTCATCCTTTTAACGCTATTTCTTCTCAGCGGCTGCTTTCAGCCATTGAATGATACGACCCTGCACACCCTGCAACCGATCCGTCAGCAGGCTCTGACACCTGAATGGAAAAATGTCGGTGACCTGATCCTGCTCATGCCGGTGCAGCTGGCGGCACACCTGCAAAGACGAGGACTGCTCTACCAGCAGCTTCCCGGAGAAACCCGTTCGTCCACAACGCATCTGTGGGCAGGCCCTCTGGATCAACTGGTCAGCCAGCAGATCGTAGCAGGACTCAAAGATCTCCTGGCCACCGAGAATGTCGCCGCTTTTCCCGGACCGCGTTTCGGCGCTCTCAGATATCAAATCGAGGTCGAATTAAACGAATTCAGCAGTGACGACCGTCAATTCTCCATCACTGCAGTCTACACGCTGAGTGATGTCAGAACGAAAACCATCTTCGTGAGAAAGACTTTTCACCGGACATACGATCATCGCCGTTTCGATCATACCGGTTCAGTTGACAACGCCTCACAAGCCGTTGCTGATCTGAGTAAGGAAATCGCCCTCTCACTGCTCGCTGCTCACAGACAGAAGACAACAACAGGTTCCCGGTAAAACCGGCAGCCCCAATCCGTACAGTGTAACGAGTTGTTCATGAAGGCCGCCGGGCTGACAGAAAACAGAGAAAGATAAGAAGCGGCAAAAAGAAACATCGCGCCAAGTACTGGACATAAAACCGAGTATAGTCAATAGTACACGATGACAGGTCAATTCCGCTGTGACCGTCTTCGCGGTCATCAGCCCTTCCCTGCTCAACCTGAACCAGTAACTTGATTTTTTTTTATACCTGCCTTTCACTCGTCACAAAGGAACATCCATGCGCTGTCTGATGACCATTCTCTCGTTTTTATTTGTTGTACTCATGGCCAACGGCTGCCAACAGTCCAGCTCCATGGCACGGTTCAACCGGTTTTTTGATCCTAGGCCGCTGAGAGTCGGCATGACCCTGGATACACCGCCGCTTACCTATAAAAAAGGAAACAGTGCCGCCGGACTGGAAATGAAATTTGCCGCCGGACTGGCAGATTTCGTTGAACGCCGGTTGGAGGTGGTCGCAGTATCGCGTGAAAATATGGCAAAAGCCCTGTTGAACAAACAGGTGGATATTCTGATGACTGGCCTGTCTGTCGCTGACGCCCGGAGTCAGAATCTGATGACCACGGATCCTTACCTGCTTTCCGGACAGATCACGCTGATGCACCTGGACGGTTACCTGCTGTACGGTACCGGCAGCCGTAATCTTGTTACTCAGGATGTGCGGCTTGGCGTCGTGAAGGACAGCAAGGGCGATACTCTCCTCAAAGAACTTGCCACCCGCGGAAAGATTATTCACTTTGTCTCACCGGCCAAAGGCGCTGAAGCACTGATCGCCGGTCATATTGATGTTTTCCTGGCCGACCTGCCGACCGTTACTTACTACGCGGCCAGATACATTGACAAAGGTCTGACCCCGGGATCGACCCTGCTGACCAAAGAACCGCTCGCCTGGGCAGTCCATCCCAAAAATGACAAATTACTGGCCGCGGCCAACAGCTATTTGACTTCACTTGAACAAAACGGGGAACTGCAGAAAATACTGGAGCAGGAAATACCTTTCTACCGGAATACCGCCTACAGCCTGAAGCAATAGCACCAGGGATCGGTTACCGCGGTTCTCCGCCGGAAAAAAGATGCCATCATCCTGAAAAATAAACCGGGGTGAAAACCGTTCTCAAAGAGAGTAACGGATAGTAAAAACAGCTCATATTCATCCTGTCTTCAGCCTGTCCGTATAAATCCGTACAGTGATCTTATGGCAGAAGAAACGTTCACAACACCTCAATCAACAAAGTGAATCCATAAAAGACTGCAGAGGAGTTCGGTTATGATAGCGAATGTGCTGACACCTGTTTTTCGCCACGCATGCATACCCATGTCAATCTGGTTTTACGTGATCTTTTTCACATTTTCACCCTTGCAGGCCGCTGATCTGCCGGGCGCGAAGGATCACCCCCTGATCAAACGCTTTGGCGGTTCAGAAATCGTTGCCTATGATACCAAGCGTTTTGTTGAATACGACCTGCAAACATCCACATATACATCCCTAGACCTTGATACGAAAAAACGGCATTATGTTGATCCGCCGCTCCATTTGGAGGGAGCGCTGACCCGCATCTGGTATGAAGCGGCCGGCGACACGAGCAGTCTTGAGTTGTTGCGCAACTACCGAAACGAACTGACTGCGGAGGGTTTTGACATCCTTTACGACTCCACCAAAGACGATAACGCCACTAAATGGACGAGTTACCTGGCCGCTTTCAGTGGTTTGAACATCCAGACCAGTCGCAGCATCTATGTCCTGTACGCCGCTGATACCAAGGGCCTGAAAACACTCACAGCTAAAAAGGAACGGCCGGAAGGTGACATCTACGTCTCCCTGATCACCGTTGAATGGGATAAAAACGATGCCGTCTATAAGTCGAGACGGGGTGCCTACGCGGCTGTGGATGTGATTGAGGTCAAGCCCATGGCCCAGAACATGGTTGTAGTAAAGGCCGATGACATGGCGAAATCAATCACTTCAGACGGTCGCGTGGCCCTCTACGGTATCTTATTTGATTTCAACAAGACCGAGATCAAGGCAGAGTCCGGACCTGTATTGGAGGAAATCGCCAAACTGCTCAAAAATGAACCGGATCTCAACCTGTATGTGGTCGGTCACACAGACAGCATTGGCAGCTTTGACTTCAACCTGAACCTTTCCAAACGGCGGGCAGAGGCAGTGGTAACAGCACTAAGCAGCGAATACGGGATAAAGGCAGGCCGTCTGACTCCCCATGGTGTCGCTAATCTCGCTCCAGTGGCGACGAACGCAACCGAGCCCGGCAGAGCAAAAAACCGCAGAGTGGAACTGGTACCACGATAACGTCCGCAGCACCACCGCTAAATCAGGACCGGAGAGACCTGCCCTGAAACCGGGAAAGACTCCGGTCCCTCTTCACTGTCGAGGCGAACCAGCCCCTGATAGATGCTTCCTTCTCGTGCTGCCAGCTCCTCGTGGGTACCTTGCTCAATGATCCGTCCCTGATCCATGACCACGATTCGATCAGCACGGCGGATAGTCGATAACCGATGGGCAATGACCAGAGAGGTGCGGTCCTGAAAACCTGCGGCAATGGCTGCTTCCAGCATGTTTTCCGACTCGGTGTCAATGGAGGCGGTAGCCTCGTCGAGTACGAGAACAGTTGGATTACGGTAGAGCGCGCGAACAAAGGAGAGCAGCTGTTTCTCACCCAGGCTCAGATTGAGGGCCCCCTCACCGATTCTGGTTTCCAAGCCCTGCGGGAGCCTGGCAACAAACCGTTCTAAACCGGTCTGCCGCAGGATACGGGCAAGCTGTTTTGCATCATACTCGCGGTCGAGGACGATGTTGGCTCGTACCGTATCAGGAAGAATAAAGATATCCTGCATGATGAGACCGACCTG
>JAAYDD010000245.1 GCA_012729435.1 Desulfobulbus sp. | reverse complement strand
GTTGATGACGACCAGGTGATGTTGATTGCCAACTCCGGTCAGATCATTCGTATGCCCATGGACACAGTACGGATCATCGGCCGGAATACCCAGGGCGTCCGATTGATCAACCTTGAAGAGAGCGAGTATGTTGTTGATCTCTCAATGCTCGCTCGTGAAGAGGCAGTAGACAGCGAAGACGATATGACAGAGGAAGAATATGACGATGAATAAAATAGCCGTGGTGGGGGCTGGCAGTTGGGGTACTGCTCTAGCCCTGCTTTTGGCGCGTAAAGGGTGTCAGGTGACTCTCTGGGACTTCAATGCAGAACATGTCGCCCAACTTGCTAAAGATCGTGAAAATAAGCGACACCAACCCGGCCACCGGTTTCCGGACACGTTGCAGATGGAGGCATCCCTTGCTGAATGTGTCAGCGGTGCAGAGTGCGTTGTTATGGTGGTCCCCTCTCATGGTTACCGGGTTGTGTATCGTGATCTTTATCCGTATCTTGAAAAGGGTACAGTGGTGGTCTCTGCTGTCAAAGGCATAGAGATTGAATCCGGACTGACGATGACCCAGATCATGATGATGGAAGGAAAAAATGATCAGAACATTCTCTTTGGTGTGTTAAGTGGTCCCAGTTTTGCTGCAGAAACAGCAGAGCAGCAGCCAACAGCAGTAACAGTGGCCTTTGCAGATTCTCAGGCGGCGACCGCAGTGCAGCAGCTCTTTTCGACCGAGTACTTCCGCGTGTACACTTCCAACGATGTGATCGGTCTTGAGATCAGTGGCGCTATGAAAAATGTGATCGCCATAGCTGCCGGTATCTGTGATGGTCTGGGTTATGGCCTGAACACGCGGGCAGCTCTGATCACCAGGGGTTTGGCAGAGATAACCCGGTTGGGTGTAGCCATGGGAGGTAAACCGCACACTTTTGCCGGTCTGGGAGGACTGGGAGATCTGGTTCTCACATGTACCGGCAACTTGAGCCGGAACCGGACTGTCGGTCTGAAACTCGGCTCTGGTCTGACTTTAGAGCAAGCGTTGAGTGAGATGAAGATGGTGGCGGAGGGGGTTAAAACAACCAAGTCCTGTTATCACCTGGCGCAAGCCAGGCGGGTGGAAATGCCTATACTGGAGCAGATGTATCAGATACTCTATAATGGCAAGCGCTGTCAGGATGCAGTGACCGAACTGTTTCAGCGAGAGTTGAAACAGGAGGTTGAACCCATGCTTTGCTAGCATCATCAAGAATTCACAAGGCAGGAAAGATTTCATCCGGAGGTTATCATGAAAAAATGGGAATGTACAGTTTGTGGCTATATACATGAAGGTGAGGAACCGCCAGAAGAGTGTCCGGTCTGTCTAGCTGATAAAAGTATGTTTGTCGAACTTGTGGAGGAACCTGCCGATGAGGAAAAAACAGCATCGGCAGGGGCTGCAGCGAAAGCAGATGCTTCCGGACCTTCAACAGCACAACAGAGACTGTATGCTTTTACATCGGAACAGATTCTTAAGCATCACCTTCATCCCATCATGTCGCATACCCCGAATGGTGTGTTGCCAATGGCCCTTGTTTTTTTGTTGATTACCGCCCTGTTCAGTTTTTCCATGTTTGATGCAGCTGTTTTTTACAGCTATCTTTTTGTACTGCTCGCCATGCCCCTGGTGCTTTTTACCGGGTATGAAACCTGGAAAAAACGCTACCGCGGTGCGTTGACCCCTATCTTCAAAACTAAAATCGGGGCTTCGGTTGTTACTGTGTTCCTTTTGATACTGCTGACTATCTGGCGGGCCATTGATCCGGATATTGTAACTGAACCGTCAACAGGGAGATGGTTTTTTCTCGGGTTATCGATAGTTCTCGTCGGAGCAGTGGGGGTAGCCGGTCACATGGGAGGCAAGCTGGTTTTTGGCGGTCGCAATACAAAACGTGAGAATTGATATCAGTTGAGTATTTTTATTAAAAAACTTGCGGTCTGAGAACAGATGTGATATCTTAACCATCTGTTAAAAACAGTTTAAACAACCAAAAACCAGGAGGATAGCAATGCCAACAAAGCAGGATCTTCAGGAAGCCTTTGCCGGTGAAAGTCAAGCAAATCAGAAGTACCGAGCCTTTGCAAAAAAAGCCGAGAAAGACGGCTTCGTCAATATAGCCAAATTGTTCAGAACCACAGCTGAAGCCGAGTGTATCCATGCTGAAGGACACCTCAAAGCTTTGGACATGATTGCTTCAACCGCAGATAACCTTCAGGCCGCCATTGACGGTGAAACTTACGAGTTTACCGAAATGTACCCCCCTATGTTAGACCGGGCGGTTGCTGCAGGTCACAAGGCAAAAACAATGTTTAAATTTGCCGTTGATGCCGAAGCCGTTCATGCCGACATTTATGCCAAAGCTCTTGACGCTGTTAAAAGAGGAGTTGACCTGGATGTCAGTGAGTTTTATCTCTGTCCGGTATGTGGATATATTGAGCTTGGAAAAGCTCCGGAAAAATGCCCGATCTGTGGAGCAAAACAGTCTGTTTTTACGCAAGTGGCTTAAAACCG
The DNA here is from genome assembly GCA_012729435.1 of Desulfobulbus sp. Classification (GTDB taxonomy): domain Bacteria; phylum Desulfobacterota; class Desulfobulbia; order Desulfobulbales; family Desulfobulbaceae; genus Desulfobulbus. Next base: position 6,306 of record JAAYDD010000245.1, on the reverse strand, counting down.
CCTAGAACGGATAAGGGTTATGGAAAGAGGCTCTGCCATGTGCAGAGCCTCTTTTGTTTGAAAAGTCTTCTTTTTTATCGTCGGATCTCATGGTCAAAGTCTGCTGACCATATCTTTGAGTATATAGGTGGCTATGTTGAGGTAGATAAGTATCCCGCCGATATCAGCGATAGATGTGATTAAAGGCGCACTTGCTGTCGCCGGATCCAACCGCAATTTGCTCAGCAAAAACGGCAGGGACATCCCCACCAGACTGCCGAACAGGACTGTCAGCACCATGGTAATTGATACCACCAACACTATTTCCGGACCGGCTCTAAACACGCCAACGAATGAAACAGCCGCTCCCATGCTTATCCCCAAAATCCCGGCAACAAGAACCTCCTTACCAAGTAGAAAAAACCAGTCAGAAAGTCTGGCCTTCCCCGTGGCAAGTGCACGCACCATGAGCGTTGCCGCCTGACTGCCGGCATTGCCGCTGCTATCAATGAGCAGGGGGAGGAAGAAGACGAGTGCGACCACCGCCTTGATGGTGTCTTCGAAGTAGGCAAGACCGGCACTGGAGAAGATGTTCACAAATACAAGCACAAGAAGCCATGGTAATCGTTTTCGTACGAGCAGGAGAACACTTGCGTCCCGCATGTTGATGTCCCCTATTCCCGGGTGTGTTTTGTGCGAGATGGCTGCCATGCCATGGAAGTCTTCGGTAGCCTCATCAACTATGATGTCCGCAATATCGTCAAAAGTAACTATGCCGACTATGACATCGTTGTCATTGAGTACCGGCAGAGCAATCAGGTCATATTTCTGCATTTTGCGGGCGACATCTTCTTGGTCATCATCAACCCTGACAAAGATAACCTCCGGGTTCATGATATCGTTAACCAAGGCATCCCGATGGGCAACTATCAACTCTCTAAGCGAAACCAGACCGAGCAACTTGCGATCATTGTCCACCACGTAGGTGTAATAGATTGTCTCTTTATCTGGAGCAACTTTTCTCAGAAGTTCAATAGCCTGGGATGCTGTCAGCTGTGGCGACAGGGTGGCGTAATCAGAGGTCATTACCGCCCCGGCAGTTCCCTCTCTATAGGCAGACAGACGACGGATATCTTCTCGTTCAGCCTGGGCAAGTGCAGGTAGAATCGATTCCTGAAGGTGTTCAGACAGCTGTTTGAACAGGCTGGCCCGGTCATCAGGGGACATGTCGGCGAACAGGTGGGCAACCTCGTGCCTGGGCAGACTTCCAACGATTTCTACCTGCAGATCTTCATTTACGTGACTGAGTATTTCGGAACGGAGGGGGTAAGGTGCATGCCGGAGTACTTCCCAAGCATCCTGACTCGACAGGGTTGATATGAGTTCAGCGACAGAAGCAGGGTGTGCGGATTCACAGAACTCCTGCAGTTTTCCGGAGTCTGCGGTTTCGAGCATCTCCTGCAGTTCAGAGATGAGTTGAGGGTTTTCGATTGTCATGGTTAACCTCCATTTGGGGCACAATGAGAGCTTTACGTGTGTGGAGGCGAACCAGTGGGCTATCTACGCGGGGTGTGCCGACCGTTCACTTCACAAATCGCGTGGCGCACATATCGTGGGGACCGGGGTCTTCTTCGGGTTCTTCTTGCATCGTGTATCGGGTGTTGTTTTAAGACAGTTATGTCTGCCAGAATCAGTGGTTACTCACGTTGAGTGGCTCATTTTTACGTTGCCTTTATTCCATCGTTTACCGTCGTTTGTCAAGGAGCAATAGCAGAGAATGGTATCTGCTCATACACTTTACCTGATTCGGTGAAAAAAATGAGACAAACATCCGACCCGATCATATCGGATGCAGGTGCTGTGTAGGTTTGTGTTTGCAGGGCTTGTACCGCCTTGTCAAACACATGTTCAAAAAGAAGATAAGAAGTCAAGGCGTGGATCTGAAGCAACGTGCACTAAACCGGATGAGATGATGATTACAGTGTGGGTGCATGCTGCTAAGGATCGGCCATCTTTATTTCGATCATTGTCAACCTCGGGATTACCAGAATCGTGATTTTCAACGTACCCTTCGTGATCTCATCGGCATAACTCAGGAGTTTGACAAAACTGCAGAATCACCCTATCTGTATGTTCATGAAGTGTTATCTTTCCGGTCACTTTCCCAGAACCAATAATTATCGGAGAATACTATGACAACACAGGCAACAACCATGGTTTTGGCCTCTTTTGTCGCTGATAGTCTGTCATTGGGCGCTCATTGGATTTATGAGACCGATGTCATTGATCAAAGAATCGGGCGGGTGGAAAATCTCAGATCTCCTCTTGCAGACTCGTTTCATGCCGGTAAGAAAAAAGGCCAGTTTACGCACTATGGTGACCAAACTCTGGTCCTTTTAGAATCCATATCAGACAAAGGGATGTTTTCATTACCGGATTTTGCCTCCTCTTGGCAAAATCTTTTCACCGGTTATCACGGTTATGTTGACAAGGCTTCTTCCACAACTTTGGAGAACATGAGTCGTAATGTACCGCTTGACCAATGCGGTTCCACTTCTTCCGATCTCGGCGGCGCTGCTCGTATCGCACCACTTGTGTACCGATATCAGCATGACAAGAAGGCATTGCTCACAGCGGTTCAGGAACAGACACGGCTGACTCACAACAACCCGGCTACACTGGCTGGCGCTGATTTCATCGCTAAAACAGCATGGGAGGTGTTGCAGGGGAGAGAGCCGGCAGAAGCCATGGAGCAGGCTTTGGATGAAGGGATTGCGGATTTCGATCTCGATAATCGCATTCGCGGCGGATTGGATTCAGGAGGAAAGGATACCCGGACCGTTATCAAACATTTTGGTCAGGTTTGCGGTATAGCTGCTGCTTTACCCGGTGCGATTCATCTTATTCTCACCTACAGTGATGATCTTAAAACCGCACTTATAGAAAACGTAATGGCTGGTGGTGATTCCGCGGCACGAGGGCTGGTGGCCGGCATGGTTCTCGGCGCAAGTCTTGGAGAAAAGGCTATCCCTGAACAGTGGTTGATGGATATGGAAAAAACAAATGCAATTAAAGATCTCCTTATGATCATTGACAGGACCTTATAAGCATAAGCGGTCTCTCATAATCAGTTTTTGAAATTGGCGTACCACCACAATGTGTCTTTTTGGTTGAAAAAAAATCGTATTGAGGCGATTATCATCGACAAGAGGTATTTTCAAACACATCAGGATCACCTGAGCAATACAAGGGATCTTCTTTCAGCCAATGTTAAAAAAAGATCATGACCGTCGTACATGCTGATCAACAGCAACTGCAGCATTTTGAGCAGGCTTGCAAGGACGCAGGCCTGAAGATAACACACCAGCGCCTGGAGATTTATCGTGAAGTTTTGGCAGCTCGCGATCACCCGTCTGCAGAAGCTCTGTATAAACGACTGAAGAAAAGACTTCCTTCCCTGTCCCTTGACACTGTGTACCGTACACTTGGTACCTTTGATGAGTTAAAACTGGTGCATCGTGTCGAGACATTAGAGAGCCAGGCCCGGTATGAGGCATTCGGTTCGCGTCATCACCATTTTCTGTGTAAACACTGCGGGAATCTTGTTGACTTCACTTGGCAGGACTTTGACGGAGTTCAACTTCCGGAGCACCTCAGCAGTATCGGTACAGTCGACCGGGCGAATGTGGTGGTGCACGGAACCTGTGCGGCATGTGTGTCATCAGATCAGCGCAGCTAACACTTCAGCGAGTCACATTCTTTAATCATATTGGCTTTACAGTAACTGGAGAATGATTATCATAAGGTGATCCTGTTTTTTGATCGTTTTCACTCTTTCACAAAGGAGACTCATCATGACTGCCATCACCCTTCAGGGGAATGCCATAGAGACCTGTGGCTCACTGCCAGCCAAAGGCTCTGTTGCTCCCGAATTTGTTCTTGTTAAAACAGATCTTTCTGAAGCGACTCTTGCAGATTACAAAGGTAAGAAAGTCGTCTTAAATATCTTTCCCAGTATTGATACACCTACCTGTGCTACCTCTGTACGACATTTTAATAAAGCGGCAAGTGAACTGAGCAACACGGCTGTTCTATGTATTTCAGCTGACCTGCCTTTTGCCCATGCCCGTTTCTGTGGAGCAGAAGGACTTGACAGTGTGGAACCCCTGTCTGTATTCCGGTCCCCGGCTTTTGGCCAGGATTATGGAGTAACCATTACCACGGGACCTATTGCCGGGTTATTATCGCGGGCCATCGTTGTAATCGATGCTGACGGCAAGGTCGTTTACACTGAACAGGTGCCCGAGATTACAGCAGAACCGAACTATGATGCTGCTCTTGCAGCTTTAAAGTAATTTTTTTATTTTTTTGGATAAAGCTCCGGCTGCTTATTAAGCAGGACCGGAGCTTTTTTTGTTGAACGTAATTTCCGCCTTCCGTTTACTGAGCGCCGTTGCCGGATCGTATGCGACAGGGATATTAAAAGGAGACCGATGTTCCATCTCTTTGCTTTCTGCCCGATCCGGTCCGGACTGTTTTTCCGAAGAGTTCACGGTTGCGGAACAGTCTCCCGCAGTTCGCACGTATCCACCATTGAAATGAACAACCTTGCAGGTAATTTACTGATTCATCCTGTCAAGGAGGCAAGGAAGGTTGACACCTGGTGGAGAATCGTTCATTATGATACCCCGTTTTTCAGTCCAGTTATTCAATAAAGATCGAACAGGATCATCGCGGCTGATGGCTGCACTTTTCTTCATCACATGCTGAATCGAAAAAACAAAGCTCTGCAACTAAGCAAACTCGTTGCCCTGGGCGCCAGTCTGCTTATTGCTGGCCAGATAGGTTATTCAATCTGGCAGGGCGCGTCTTTTTGTCCCAGTGATGGTTGTGAGATTGTTGAGATGTTAATCAGGGTTTCACCTCTGGTTGTCAATATAGCCGGTTTTTTCTATTTCCAGATCATTTACTGGGGATTACGTGCTGCCAAAGGTGACTCACGGCGCCTTTCCACGGTGGTCCATGTGTTATTGCTGGCCGGTTTGGCTATGGAAGCTGTTCTCGTCAGTTTTCAGTATCTTATTACACAGGCGTTTTGCCTTTACTGTCTTATCATTTTCGGCTGCATCGTCGTGCTCAACTGTCTGCTTGGAGTGAGGCACATGCTGTCCGGTATTCTCGTCTTTGGTGCTGCTGCCTTAAGTTTTGCAAGTCTTGATTTTCACCAGGCCATCGCCGGAAAACGGCCGTTTGTTGACGGCGTCTTTGCCAGTCGTTCCGGGGTGAAGAAGTATCCGGAGCACTACCTCTTTTACTCCTCAACCTGTAGTCATTGTGAAAAGGTTCTCTCCTTTTTAAAAAAGAATGCTCGAATGACAGTCCATTTCAATCCCATTGATCTGGTGACAACCCTCGATTTGCCGGACGTTACGTTCAATACCGGATATAACCAGACGCTGAATAAGGCTTTACTGACCTCTCTGGGTATTGATGAAATTCCTGTCCTTATGACCAGAACTCCTGACGGCTGGACAATCCGTCGCGGGGAAAATGCAATTTTGGCTTTCCTCAGTTTACCTGCACCGGCAGAGACCTCCGGTCAATCAAGTTCAGGTCCGTCCTCTCAACCTGTCATTCCAGGCCTGCCGATCGATGACGGTTGCGGCATAGCCGAGGACTGCAGCAGGACTTCTCCCGGCTCACCGACAGCACGTTGATTGTCGGACGGACCGGGTTGAGGTTAACTCCCCTTTAATGCCTGATCCAGATCCCAGTAGAGATCTTCCTTATCCTCAAGCCCGACACTCAGCCGGATCATATCAGGAGTGACACCTGATTGCCGGAGTGCTTCATCGCTTAATTGGCTGTGGGTTGTGCTGGCCGGGTGGATCGCCAGGCTTTTACAGTCACCGATATTGGCCACATGGCTAAACAGTTGAATACTGTTGATGAATCGTTGCCCGGCTGTCCTGCCTCCTTTGATTCCAAAGGTAAGGACAGCACCCGGTCCTTGCGGCAGATAGCGACGGGCGAACTCGTAACTGGGGTGGTCGTCGAAGTCGGGATAGCTTACCCAGGCGACCTTCGGATGAGTCTGCAGAAACTGTGCCACAGCCCGGGCGTTGGCCACATGCTGCTGCATCCGCAAACTCAAGGTTTCAACTCCCTGCACAGTCAGCCAGCTGTTGAACGGTGATGCTGAGACCCCCAGGTCGCGCAGCATCTGAACTCTTGCCTTGAGAATGAAAGCAGCTGGCCCGAAATCGTTATACACCGCACCATGATAGGAAGGGTCGGGTTCGGTGAAATCCGGAAACCGTCCGGAGC
>JAAYDD010000244.1 GCA_012729435.1 Desulfobulbus sp. | reverse complement strand
CCGGAAAAAGCAGACGGTTCCTAACCTGCAAAAAGCCTTCGGCTGTTAAGAGTATTCTGTTCAGTGTATAAAAAAAGCCGCCTTGTCAGGCGGCTTTTTTTATACGGATTCTTTATGTTTTACGCCACCTCCGATGGGTTACAGGTGTGACGCATCTATTTTTTGCCGAGCCTGCTCAAGTAAGCTTTCGATCTGAGGATCACCGGCCAAGGACTGCTGGATCGGCAGGAAACGGTTGTGGTATGTGGACCCACCCTCTCTCTCTTTCTTCTGTTCCGATGGGACTGACTGCTCGTTCCATGCGCCGTGATACTGCCAGTCAATGTCAAGGACACCAAGATATTTTCCGCGGATATCCGTCTGTATGAGGAGCGCGTTGTTGACCGGTATCGGATTCATATTGCCGATGGCATGACCGGTCTGGAGAATGACGTCAATGGAATTGATAGTGTGTGCGATCTCCAGATTTTCACTGTAGGGATAGTTTGACAGCAGCAGAATGAAATCCGCGGTTTTTGCGGCTGTTGCAGCATTTGCCGCTAGTGATGTCCGCCAGTCCTGGACAATAAAATCATTCCCTGGTTTTGGGAAAACGGTGTGGTCAGTGACAGCCAGAATCGCCACCCTGACAGGGCCGACCTGACGGTGGAGCACTGGTGAAAACAGAGGTCGGCGAGAGGCAGGTTCAACGAGATTTACCGAGAGCCATGAAAAAACCGGTGGTTTGTGAAGCTCTTGCAACCATTTCACACCCGCAGCAAGATCGAGTGTACCGACGCCTGCAAAGGTTGCTCCCATCTTTTGAGTGGCGGCAAAGATCCCTGCACTGGCCGTCAGTTTTGCTCTTTGCGCATCTGCTGTCTCCAGATGTTCAGTAGGGAAAAGAAGGTTGCCGCCGGTGACCACCAGGGTCGGCTTCCGGCCATCGCGTTGCAATTCTTTGATCAGGGAGGCTTTTTTGGACAGACCGCCCAATCTGCTCTTGCCTCAACCGCTTCCATCCACATTGCCAAGGTTGTCGTTGCTGTAGAGGAGGCGGATATCAGCCCCTTCAAGCCGGTTCGAAAACACGATAACCAGAAGGATGGTCAAAAAACATCCGAAGTATTTCACTTTATTCCGTTGATTGCATCTGTGCATGCTGCTGCCGTTTCAGGAGTATCTGTTTCCATTTTGTGAGTCTGTCTTTAATGACAGCCTCATAGCCACGGGTGGTTGGTTCGTAGTAGGTGGTGCCGGTGAGTTCCGGAGGCAGGTGTTCCTGCAGAACTAAACCGTCACGGTGATCGTGGGCGTACTCATACCCCTTTCCGTAACCTAACTTCCGCATAAGGGCTGTCGGTGCATTGCGGAGGTTGAGGGGTACCGGCAGAGAGCCGGTACGCTGGATATCTTTCTGGACTTTTTTTGCACACAGATAGACAGCATTGCTCTTGGGTGCAGTCGCCAGGTAGACAGCCGCCTGCATCAGGGCCAGTTCACCCTCCGGAGTACCCAGCAGATGGTAGGCCTGCCGGCAGTCAAGTGCGACGCGCAGAGCCTGGGGGTCGGCGTTGCCTATGTCTTCGGAGGCGAAGCGGATCATGCGTCGGGCAAGATACAGCGGATCTTCGCCGCTGGCAAGCATACGGCCGAGCCAGTAGACCGCCCCGTCGGGATCACTGTCGCGCATGCTTTTATGGAGAGCGGATATGAGGTTGTAGTGTTCCTCTCCCCGGGCATCGTAACGAAGTGTTTTCTGCTGGAGTGTTGAGGCGACGGTGGCCGATGAGATCACGGGTTCGCCTGCAAGGGTGAAGCCCTCCTGTTTACCGGCTTCCAAAGTGATCCTGGCGGCTGTTTCCAGATAATTGAGAGCCCGGCGGCCATCACCGTCTGCCGCCCGGCTGAGCAGGTGCAGTGCTGCTTCGTCAATGTGCAGATGGTATTCGCCCAGTCCATGTTCTGTATCGGTCAGCGCGCGTTGCACTATCTGCTCAATATCCTGTGGATCAAGCGGGTGGAGCGGGAGAACCTGGCAGCGGGAAAGCAGAGGGGCCGTGATTTCAAAAGACGGATTTTCAGTTGTTGCACCGATCAGGGTCAGCAGCCCGCTTTCGACATGCGGCAGGAAGGCATCCTGCTGACTTTTATTAAACCGATGGATTTCATCGACGAAGAGAACCGTTGGTTTGTCACTCTGTGCGCGAAGCTCTTGCGCCTCACTGACGATTTGCCGTACCTCTTTGACTCCGGACAGAACAGCGGAGAAAAAGACAAAATGGGCGGAGATTGTCTGGGCAAGAAGTGTGGCCAGGGTGGTTTTCCCGGAACCGGGAGGTCCCCAGAGGATCAATGAGGGTAAAGAACCGCTGTCAATGAGCTGACGGAGAAGCTTTCCCTCACCGATCAGGTGTTTTTGACCGATGAAATCCTTGAGGCGTCTGGGACGCATCCTTTCGGCAAGAGGGCGCTGGGACAATTTATGAGATGACATGTACTGAATAGTACACGAGTCTGTAAAAAAAATACAGGTGGGAGAGGAGGCTGTTTTCATTTCCCTTCTCTTTCTTGTCGAGTTTTTGCTGGGATGGTACTATGAATCAGTAGATTCGTTAACTTTACCCATGCAGGCTTTTACATGTGCGCCACTGCCATTCTTTTTACAAACGATGATGTTCAGGCTGCAGCGATCGTCACTGCCCTGCCGTGGCTTGAAATTATTCGTTGTCGCAATGCGGAGGCAGGTCAGGAGCTTTGCACGGACTATAAAGTCTGTCTGGCCCTCATCGTAACCGATCACCCCGATGATGAGGGGTATCAGTTTTTTGCCAGGCTGTGTACGTTGCAGCCTGGTGTTGCCGGAGTTCTGTTTACGAGCACCGTTAGCTTTGAACTGGTGCACGGCGCCATGGAGGCCGGATTCTCGGGTCTGGTAAAGCTGCCGATCAACGTGGCACAGGCCGAGCAGGTGGTGCGTCAGGCATTAGAGCGTCATCGCCTGCAACAGGAGAACATCCGGTTGCGTACGCTGCTTCCCTTATACCGACTTGGTGAACAGTTTGCTTCAGCGTCGAGTGAAAACGAGATCTTGGAACATCTTCTTGATGCTGTCAGTTCACAGACCGGTGCAAGTCGTATTTCAGTCATGCTTTTTCATCCTGAGGAGGGCTGTCTGCGCATCGCCGCTTCTCGCGGTATGGACAGCGCCCTGGTGACAGCAATCCAGCAGCTTCCAGGTGAACAGATCGCCGGCTGGGTGTTTCAGCAGGGAAAACCGGTGATTTTGAACAGAGAAGATCAGACTGCCTCTCCTTTTGCTCCATTGCTGCAGCAGCCGGATATTGTTTCAGCAATTTCCTACCCGTTGAAGATAAGGGAACGAAATATAGGCGTCCTCAACATCAGCCAAAAAGAAACCGATGCCCGGTTTTCCGAGGCGGACAACGAGATGCTTGCCATACTCTGCAGTCAGGCCGCAGTTGCCATTGAAAACCTGCGGGGGTACGATCAGCTGGCGGTAACAACACGTCTTCGTACCCTGTTTGAACAGTATGTTGCTCCTGAGGTGGCGGAACTGCTCCTTAAAGAACCGGCAAACTTAACAGAACTTGGTGATATTAAAGAGGTAACCGTACTGTTTGCTGATATCCGCAACTTCACGCGTTTAGTACAGCACATAGACTTGCAGCCTCTGCGGCAGTTTCTCAATGAGTTCTTTCAGTTCTTCACAGAAGAGGTCTTCCGTTACCGGGGAACCATAGATAAATTCATGGGGGATGCGGTTCTGGCCGTCTTTGGTGCACCGGTTCAACTCAAGGATCCGAGTCTTGCGGCAGGTCATGCCGCCTTGGCTATCAAGGAACGCTTTACTGTTTTCCGGGATCAGTGGGTCAGCAGGAGCTCTGATTTTCAGTCGGTTGACCTGGGGATAGCCATCACCAGCGGTACTGTATTTTTCGGGAACATCGGTTCAGCCCGGCGCCTGGACTATACGGTGATTGGTAATGAGGTCAATATTGCGCAGCGACTGGCAGCCAGAGCTTGGGAAAGCAGGATATACGTTACCGAATCGGTGCTGAGAGAGACTGGAGATCACTTTATTGTTGAAAATTTGGGGGAGATTACGCTGCGCGGAGTGGAGAAAAAGGTTCCGACCTTCAGTCTGCTCGGGAAAAAAACGAAGAATACCGATTTTTAACGTTCAAGAACAGCTGCTTCTTCATGTTTTGCAGTGATTTTTCCACCAGGAGGCCCGCTCTTCCTGATCCGGCCCAAGAGCTTCCCGTACCTTCTGTATTTGATCCGTAAGCACCTCAGCGGTGAACCGTACTCCCATCTTGAAGGCCCTGACCTCCTGTTGCTGAAAAGT
>JAAYDD010000243.1 GCA_012729435.1 Desulfobulbus sp. | reverse complement strand
CGTTCTGGGAGAGCAAGACTCTAAATGAGGCCTATAAGGCAGCCAGGTCATTTCCCCTCAGTCCTGAGGCAACGGTCTTTGTTGCCGGTTTTAATGAACTCAAAAAGATCACCGCCGCCCGCAGTAACGTGCAGACAGAAACCACACTGGAAATGCAGCTCGCAACAATGGACACAATGAAACGGGCTGTTCGGAAAGCCCAGTTTCTTGAGTCCGATCGTCTTGCCAGTCTGGTTTCCATCCTTGCCACCACAGGCAGTGCGACACCGTTCATTGGTCTGTTCGGCACTGTCTGGGGTATTATGACTTCATTTCACAGCATTGGAGAGCGGGGTTCAGCTTCACTGGCCGTTGTAGCGCCGGGTATATCTGAAGCGTTGGTTGCCACAGCGGCCGGGCTTGCCGTGGCTATTCCCGCTGTTATTTTCTTTAACTATTTTTCTAATAAAGTTGCTGAGTTCGATTCTAACGTCGAAAGCTTCAGCACGGATTTTATCAATTTAATTGAAAGAGATATCCTCACCAGGACCTGATGATATGAGACCGACCGCAAACAACAGGAGCAGAAGAAATCTGGTCTCTGATATCAATGTTGTCCCGCTTGTTGATATCATGCTTGTTCTGCTCATCATTTTTATGGTTACAGCTCCGATGATGACCCAGGGCCTTGAGGTGGAGCTGCCGGAGGCAACCACCAAGGCGCTCCGTCAGCAGGAGGAACCGCTGGTGGTGACTATTCGCAAGGAAGGTGACGTGTATTTAAAAAAAGAACTGGTGACTTCTGAGACACTCCAGGAACAGCTGCGGGCCATACCTCCGGAGGTCAAAAAAGAGGGCATTTACCTGCGTGCCGATAAAAACGTTCCGTACGGTGTGGTGACAGCCACCATGGCAGACATCCATGCCGCAGGCTTTGAGAAGTTGGGCATGATTACTGTTCCGGCTGAAAAAGGAAAACAATAACGGTTGGTCGCTTTCTGTGCAGTACTCCGAAGCAGATTTTTATCTTTATCAGCAGGAGGCTGATCAACGGTGGTGGTTGGCCTGTTTTCTTGCGGTCTGTGTCCATGCACTTGTTGTGTTGCTTGTCATGTTCACGCCTTCGCTGTTTGAACACAAGCCTGTCGTTGAAGAGGTTGTGTCTGTGAGCCTGGTGGCAATGCCCGATGCCGGTGGTGCACCTGCTCCTCCGCCTGCGGCTGCCCAAGCTCCCAGCAAACCGGCGGTGGAGAAACCGCAACAGTTGTCTCCGCCTCCGCCTCCTCCACCGCCTCCGGAACCGAAAGCCCCTTCTGAGCCGGTGCCTCCTCCTGAACCGCCTGTGCCTGCGCCTCAGGAGAAGATCGCCGTGAAACCTGAACCTGTCCCTGAGCCTGTAGAGACGAAAAGTCCGATCTCCCTGGCCCCGGAAAAACGAAAGATTAAAAAGGCCAAAGATACAAGACTTGAAGAGGAAAAGATTAAAGAACGGGAGCAGGAGCAGCGGAAGCAGGAAGAACGTGATCTTCAGAAAAAAATAGAGGAGAAAAAACGGGAGGCCGAACAGCGGAAGCGGGAAGAACGCGAACTGCAGAAGAAGATTGAGGAGCGAAGACGGGAGGCGGAACGGCAAAAGGCGATTACTCAGGCCCGGCTTGATCAGATAAGAGCGGAAAATGAGGCGCGTGCTGCTGCTGCTGAAGCACGGAAACTTGCAGCTGAGGCAAATGCCGCTGCTGCTGCCGCCTCGGCAATTCGTGCTGATGCTGATCGCCGTTCTCAGGCCATGCAAAGTGCCGTGAGCGGTGGCTCCACAGGTCGGCAACAGGCCCAGTCCATCGTTGAACAGACATACTGGCAAGCAGTGGCGGATAAGGTTAAAAGTAAATGGGTGCTCCCTGAAATGCGCCGATGGGATGCCAGTCTGGTCGCAAAGGTGGTTATTACGATCAGAAAAAACGGGGAGGTGACGAGTATTCAGTTTGATCAGCGCTCCAAAGATCCGCTTTTTGATCAGCTGGTTGAAAAGACCATCAAGAATGCTGCTCCGATGCCTCCGTTTCCAATACTGATGCAACAGGAGAGCACGGAAGTCGGATTTAAATTTCTGCCGGGTGAGCTTGGCAAGATGTGAGGCCTGGTGTATAGTTGATCGCTGTTTCCTAACTCACTAACAATCAACAATTTTTATACTTTATTATGATGATGAAAAGCTTGTTTTCCAGAGGTTTTGTAATAATCGCCTGCCTGCTGTTGAGCCTGTCTCCGCGTGAAATCCTTGCCGAACGAGCCTACTTTGATATCACCGCCTCTGATTTGCGGAAAATCATGGTGGCAGTACCGAATTTTTCAGGGGATGGTCAGGCAAAGGCTGTTACGCAGTTACTGACCAAAGGTCTGGCCCTTCACAGCTTTATCAGCGTGATTGACAGCAGCCGTTACGGCGGCAGCAGAGATGCGGACTGGCGGAGTCTGGGTGTTGATTTTGTGATTTTAGGACAGGTTGGCAGTGACCCGGCCGGCATGATGGTTGAAGGATCCATTCTTGATGTCGGCAGTGAGAAGGTGTTGTCAGGACGTCGTTATAAAGGTGCGGCTGGTCAGCTGGAAGATATGACGCTACGGCTGTGCGACGCCCTCATTGAGGACTTTACAGGTGAGAAGGGGGTGGCAAGGACACGTATGGCCTACGTATCCGATGCCACTGGCCGTAAGGAGATCTATATCACCGATATCCTGGGCAGGCATCCACGACAGATCACCAGCCATCGGGCGCTCTGTGTTTCACCCCGTTTCACCCCGGACGGTAACTTTCTGGCCTATTCCACCTACCATCGCGGGAATCAGGATCTCTACATTACCGATCTTCGTCAGAAAACAACAACAAATTCTCTGTCCCGCCGAAAAGGGCTGAATCTTGCTCCGACATTTTCTCCTGATGGCCGGACCATGGTTGTCACCCTCAGTCAGAATGGGAATCCCGATCTCTATACCATGGATCGTCAGGGCAAGATACTGCAACAGTTAACCTCAGGTGCCGGCATCAACGTCTCTCCGGCTTACTCTCCTGACGGCAGTCAGATTGCTTTTGTCTCAGACCGGAGCGGCCGGCCGAATGTCTATGTGATGAATGCCGGCGGCGGGCAGGTCAAGCGACTGACCTTTACGACGACTGAGAGTGTTGAACCGGCATGGTCGCCTAAAGGCGATGAGATTGCCTTTACCGGATTACAGGGAGGATCGTATCAGTTGTTTATCATGGATCGTAACGGAGGCAATGTCCGTCAGTTAAGCTCCGGTGGAGGTCGTTACGAAACACCGACCTGGGCCCCGGATGGACGGTTGCTGGCTGTAACAAGGAAAAGCGGCAGCCGGTCTGAGATCTGTGTGGTCAGCAAAACCGGAAAGGATGTCCGTGTCCTTTTTACAATGAAGGGAAATCAGTCATCTCCACAGTGGTCGGGTCGTTTACCTTAAATGATCGTGAGTTGGAACTGATGGATAGCTGGAAAGAAGGGGAGCTGAATATGGTCAAACGTTTTAAATCCATTGCGATCGCAGGTTGTTCACTGCTGCTGCTTAACCAGTGCGCCACACAGGACGAGGTGCAGAGCCTGCAGTATCAGTTGCGGGCTGTCAACCAGAAACTGGAGGATGTCAGATCAACCACCGTTGATCAGATGCAGAAACGACAGGCAAGCTCGGTGAGTAAAATAGATCAGGTTGAAGATGAGACTCTTCGCATTAAGTCAAGTATTGAGGAGAGTGCCAGTCAATCTGTACAGTTCCGTGAGCAGGTCAATCGGGACATTGCCGGATTGCAGTCCTCCCTGGAGAGTATGCGAACCGGTCAGGATGCAAAAATATCGGAACTGACACAGAAGGTCGCCATTCTCGAAGAAAAGCTGGCTCTGGTCAGTGAGAATTTCAGCAAGGCGCAGCAGGAACGAATCATTGAGGCAGAGAAGAGGGCACAGGCTGCTGCGCAGAGAGCAGAGGCCGCACGACAGAAAGCTGCGCAGATAAGCAGCACCAGTGCGGCAGCTTCTGTTTCCGCCTCGTCAGCGACCCCACTCTCAGCGACTGCGGGAACAGGTTCGACCACAGGATCGACGTTTAAGGTGAACCCGGAAGCTGCAAAGATAAAAATTGCCACTGCACCTTCAGGTTCCTCCGGAGCTGCTCCGGGGAAAGAAAGAGAGCCTGCTGTTTCCAGTGGTGCAACGGCTGCAAAGAAAATCGAAACCGCCGGGGCCAGAGAAACAGGAACAGCCCAGACGGTTTCAGCTTCCGAAAAAAAGACGGCACCGGTTGCCGCCACTGAAAAAGCAGGGTCAGGATCTGACCCCTTCACACAGGGAATGAATCAGTTCAAGGCAAAGAGCTACAAGGAGGCCTATAAGTCTTTTGAACAGTCGCTGGCAGCCAACCCGAACGGATCACAGGCTGCCAAGTCCCTCTACTATATGGGGGAAAGCCTTTATAATCAGGGCGAGTATGATTTAGCAATTCTGGATTATCAGAAAGTTATTTCCAATCACAGCAAAGATACCCTTGCTTCCGGCGCGCTGCTGAAACAGGGTATGGCCTTTGAAAAGCTGACGGATCATGAGACTGCGAAAATTATCTATAAAAAGCTGATCAATGATTACGGCGGCAGCTCAGAAGCTGCACAGGCCAAGGAGAGACTCGGCAAACTGTAGCAGCAGACAGAGTGTGATCTTGAATGAAAAGAAGCAGCGGGTTGATGCACTGCTCGTTGCACGAGGTTTGGCTGCAAGTATTGAGGAGGCGCGAAGGCTGATCGGAGCGGGACGTGTTCTGATCAACAGCCGGCGCAGTGATAAGGCCGGCGCTCTGGTTGCCCCTTCTAGTGAGATTGCGGTTAAAATGGTCCGCAAGTATGTAAGTCGGGGTGGCGATAAACTGGATGCCGGTCTGCGTGATACAGCTATTCGTCCACAGGGTTGGATCTGTGTGGATGTCGGTTGCTCGACAGGAGGTTTTACTGATTGTCTGCTCCGGCATGGTGCCAGAAAAGTCTATGCTGTCGATGTGGGATACGGCCAACTTGACTGGAAATTACGCACCGATGAACGTGTTGTTGTTCTAGAACGGACGAATGCCCGATTTTTAACCAGAACGCAGATTCCTCTTCCCATAGACCTGGCAGTGATTGATGCCTCTTTTATTTCTCTTGAACCGCTTCTTGCCCCTCTTCTTCCGCTTTTTTGTTGTGAGATCAGAATACTTGCCCTTGTCAAACCACAGTTTCAGTTACCCCGGGAAGAGGTCGGCCCCAACGGTGTTGTCCTGGATACCCGTCGCCACGAGCAGGCTCTGGCGATGGTTCAAGAGTTTAGCGAAAAGCTCGGATTACAGTGCACGAAAATCACTCCCTCACCACTTCGGGGGGCAAAGGGGAATCAGGAATTTTTCATGTTGCTGACGGGTGTTTCGGCTGAGGGAACTGCCGAACAGTGAGCGTACATATGGAGAGAGGAATGTCGTTGAAAACAGTGACCGCATCCCTGGTCAGAGGGTGGCTGGTTGTTCTTTTTTTATGTTCTGTGACTGCAGCGGCTGAATACGTGAGTGTTAACAAGGACGGTGTGAATCTGCGTTCCGGCCCGAACACCAGTAGTGACATTCTCTTTGAACTCCCCATGGGGTATCCTCTCGAGGTGTTGACAAAAGAGGGGCAGTGGTTGAAGGTAAGAGATTACGAAGGCGACAAGGGATATATTTTGGAATCCTTAACGGCCAAGACACCGTATACGATTGTTAAGATCAAACAGTGCAAAATTTACGCAGGGCCTGGATCAAAAGAAAAGGTGATCGGTACCGGTGTTAGAGATGTGATATTTGCAGAAGGCGAACGAAAGGGTGATTGGGTAAAGGTGACTCACCCGGATCTGAGCGGCTGGATTCATAAAAATTCTGTATGGCCATGATAACGCAAAGCTGAAAGCCCGGAATTCTTCCTCCTGTTCCCTTTATCGTTGCAGGGGTGTTACCCAGACAGTCTCAATCTTATTTTGCAAAACTTCAACAGACCTTCACCAACTTCACGTGACTGATGCGTTGATGTGGTCACTGCAGTATCCTTCATTCATTTTTTTCTGTGAGCATGTACCGGATCTGTCTCACTCTTTGAGTGCGGAAACATGTTCAGTCGCCGCCGTTTGGTATTTCAACCACAGAACCGATCGTTGTTGAGAATAATATCAGAAGCTCAGCGAAAATACCTCTTGCCTGGCAGACGGTAAACCGGTAAACGCCATCACATGGTGTTGTCCAGAATATTTTGAATATCAGAGTATCCTGCTGAAAGACCACAGGTTCCGTTCTGATCGGCAATACCTCTGTGTAAATTGATAGTTCGTCAACCGTATCGCTATTCATTACTCATTCAACTCTGCTATGAAGACCATCGCCACTCTTGGACCGCAACATTCGCTGTCATGGCAGGCTGCTGTGTCTTTCGACGATACGGCGGATATCCGCCTCTATACTCATGTCCAGGCATTGTTTGATGCATTTGTGCGGCAGGAGGTGGAGTATGCGGTGCTGCCTGTGTACAATACCCGCGAAGGGGAAAAAAGACAGGTTTTTCGGCTGTTTGATGACATGAAGACCGGTTACTGGATTGATAACCTCGTGCTTCAGACCAACCTGTCACTGGGTGTTTTTACACAGACGGATTCGATTGAGTCGCTCCGGTTGCTGATAGGCAGGCGTGAAGTTTTTCAGCAATGTGCTGAGTTTATTGAAAAAAACCTTCCGGATACAACAGAACTGAGTGTACAGGACATCAATCAGACCATCAGCGAGATCAGGGCAGGAGGCGAGACAGCAGGGAGAGCGGTCATTGACTGCGCTGAAACACTGGTCGCCCAGGGGCTTCGTAT
>JAAYDD010000242.1 GCA_012729435.1 Desulfobulbus sp. | reverse complement strand
TATTTTTCCGATCCCAGAAAGTTATGTTTTCCAGATAGGGAATATTCAGTGAACCGCCTCTCCAGCCGAGATAAATTCCCACCACAAGTCGTGGTGGACCGCCGGTGGCCCGAGAAATAAATTGCTCCGTATCACTCAGTTTGGCAAGAAAACGACGGAAGGTTTCAATATTGCTGTCTCCGGGCGCGGCACTGTGCTTCCAGCCATGCACAAAGCTCACTAACAGTATATCTGTTTTGGCTGTCTGTTCGTACACCGCATCAAGAACCGTGTGCATCTGCTGACGGTCCCAGACCTGGCCCTGATCATCGAATTCTATGAAGCCTAACAGATACTGTGAACCGTTACCGGTCGGAAGATACTGTAAAGAATGCTGCTCGCAGGCTGCGGCAGGCACAACGGTTTGACTGATACACTGCCCGTTGTCCCGGTACTGTTTATGCGGAGTGCATGCGATGAGGGAAAAACCGGTAAGTAGAATAGCAGCCAGAAGTCCACTTGTTCTTGACATGACACTGTTCTCCGGAAAAGAGGCTGGTCAGGATACAACGACTGGAGCGGATAAAGCAAACAGAGCGGCTCTGTCTCTGATCACCATTTACAGAAAACAGATATCATGGTTTTTTCAGACGTGCATCCGGATTGTTTGCCAGGGCCATTAAAAAAATTGCCCGGCGCCCGCACAGTTCCAACGCTGTTCGGACAGAAGGCATTCGGACGCAAAACTCTGATGACACAGACGTATCAACGTAAAATGATAAAGAATAATTAAGACCATAACGCCGGTGCAACCCAAACATGCGACTCTTTATCAGAAACCGACCGTTTGGAGCTGGCCTTGACGGTTCGGATGTTTTAAGTTGCACTGTTTGCGACTCGTGCGTACCATGAACGCGGAACAGCATGCCTGTCCTTGTTTGATTTTCTTTCTATTGATCCTGTACAGCTGCATGAAATTTTTAACCTTATTTCTTGATATCTCTCCTTTTTTATGAAATTTCTCGCAGATTTTTTTCCGGTTCTTCTTTTTTTCATCGCCTATAAACTTTATGACATTTATGTTGCCACCGGAGTGGCGATTGCCGCCACGGTTGTGCAGTGCACGTTTTCCTGGATAAAATCCCGCGAACTTCCGGGCATGCAACTGGTCACGCTTGCCATCATTCTCATTTTCGGCGGTCTTACCCTGCTTCTCCGGGATGAACTGTTCATCAAGTTAAAGCCTACGGTCATCAACTGGCTCTTTGCCGCGGCTTTCCTCCTGAGTCAGTGGCTTGGGCAGAAAACTGCCATTGAACGGTTAATAGGTGGCAAACTGACATTACCGCAACCGGTCTGGCGCCGGCTCAACCTTGCCTGGTCCACCTTCTTCGTGGTTCTTGGCGGGATTAATCTTTATGTGATGTACTTTTTTGACAGCAATACCTGGGTCAACTTCAAGCTCTTCGGAATGCTGGGGCTGACATTGGCCTTTGTCATCGTGCAGTCTGTCTATCTCTCCCGGTATGTCACTGAAACCACGTCCCGGTCGGATTAACAGCACCTCGAATCCCGGTATCCGGCTCCGAAACAGTGCCGGCACCACCGGTTGCTCTTCAAGGGGAGGCACATCCAATGAGTCACTCATGAGTGATGCCGGTGATCATTCTTCCACCACCTGTTCACGGTGCAGGAGACTGACCTCTTCCCTGTTCCGGTAATTTCCGTCATATTCCGGAACCATGCCCTGCCCGGTTTTAGAAAATGTCGCTGTGAAGTACTGTTGGAGAACGGTTTTAGGATGAAAAATCAGGTTGTTCTCAACCTGTCGAGGTCCGGGCTTGGAGGTGCTGTACCGCCCGTTTCAGCGAAGATTTTGATCTGTTATCGGATCAGAGAGATATGGTCAGGGCGATAATGACCATGTCTCATGTCAGTATACATAGTGGAAGAAATACTTTTCCGGGTATGTATATGAACCGTTACCCTAGCAATTCCAAAAAATAGAAGAAAGGCTCAGCCCGGATTAAGCAAAAACGACCGATGTTCTTCGTTGATCCTCCGGTCAGTTATTCAGTTCGTCCACCCGTCGGATTCCTTCCATGATCAAGCCCATGAAGCCGCCAATGACCGGTAAGGCCTTTTCCTCTTCAGACAGACTGCTCGAATAGGTGAATGTTCCACTGTTCTTGGCAAGCAGGGCAAAGAACGCCTCTTTTCCTTGCAGGTTCTTATAGCGGGTATCAATCAGTTCACCTTCATTGAATACGGCCTCGGCAGTGCCGTCATCCAGCACTAGCTGGATTTTACCGGTTTTCTGACTGGAATTGATCAACTGAAAAAGCTCGACCGGATTGATCTCCGAGAGACGGCCCGTCATACCGGAGCTGATGGTACCGGCCCGCATGGTGTTCGCCTGAGCCCGCTCCA
This sequence comes from Desulfobulbus sp., assembly GCA_012729435.1. Taxonomy (GTDB): domain Bacteria; phylum Desulfobacterota; class Desulfobulbia; order Desulfobulbales; family Desulfobulbaceae; genus Desulfobulbus. The sequence goes on along the minus strand of JAAYDD010000242.1, from coordinate 1,643 downwards.
CCAGCATACGGTAAAAGAAGACCTGCAAGACAGGATAGCGATTGAGGATATGCTTGAAATCCTTACTGGAAAGAGTAGCCAGCCGGGTCTTTTCCCGTGAATAAATTGTTGTTGTGACCGGTTCTCCGGACAGCAGACTCATCTCTCCGAAGATCTCGCCCACGCCCATCTCCGACAAGGTTTGGCCCTCATCACCGATTACAGCCACCCTCCCTTCGAGGATGATATAGAGGCTGACTCCCGGCTCACCTTTCTTCAGCAGCACCTTGTTGGCTCCGTACTCCTTCAGCTGAAGCTGGGCAGTCAGATCACGGAGACTGTCCTCATCCAACGGTTCAAAGATATCTAAGGTACGTAAAACATCATAGAACCGGTCAAGATGACGCATCCGTGCCTTTTGTTCAGCCACGGCGAGCAGTTTCATCTGGAGTGTGGCAAAATCCTTTTCTTTTTTAAATTCAAAACGGATTAGACCGGCACATCCGCCACACTCGAATTTGACCCGCTGCTGGCCAAACGGTGAGAAACGCTCCATGCTCTTCTTTTCCGTCACAGCCTTCATCAGTTCACGTACCATCAGTAAACAGGCGGCTTTTCCCTCAGGCACGGTTAAGGACATCTGCTCTACCTTGAACTCCTCACCGACATTATAGATCGGACAGTTCCGCTCCTCGGTAACAATAAAAATAGCGTTACGATATTCCATATGCCTCCAGGAGGTTACAGCCAACTGTTCGATGGTCGGAATGAAAAAAGGAACACACCGTTTTCAATCGGATCGCCCCAAAAGGAGATAGATAATCAGGCCTAAAACAGCGGCGCCGCCAAAAACGACCGGCAGCACTTTGGCAACCTGCACCTCACCGTTTACCACCAGAGTCTGCATGTACGGTGTCCCGGAGGCATACCAAACGCCGAGGATCAATCCCAAGATGATCATGTCACGAAACGCTTTTTTATAGATCAGGTAGCAGGCCAGGGCAATAAGCGGTACTAAAAACCAGGGATTGGTAAAAAGTCCCGGGAAATCCACATCTCTTACCTGCTGGGGCAGATTAGTTTTGTCCACAAACTCACGAATGGAACCTACAGTTGCTTTAAAATCCATCACCTCTTCCTCATGAACCCAGTTTGTTCGTCCATCAGCATCATTGGGTGTACGCGTAGCATGATGATGACGTCACCTCATGCATTCATGGTAGCAACGGTGTATTCGTTCGTCAAAATCAATCGTATCACCGTGCGGTGAGGATGACAAAAAGAGGGCAGGAACTGAAGCGAAGCTAGGATTGAAGCCGTCGTAAAATACGGATCAGATCGGGTTCATCAAGACGGGTAAGACCGGCTTTCCTGGCAACGGCCATGGCATGCCGGTACTCGTCGCCACTGATCTGCCGCCGGAGCTCCTCATACTCATATGCCCGGCCACAGGGGCGATACTGTGCCATGATATTGACGTACGTCTGCGCTGAAATTTGTGTGGCAATCCAGTCAAGGATTGCCTCGGTCTCCTCCATAAGCCCCGGCATCAGCAGATGACGGACTAGCAGGCCGGATCGGGCCAAACCACTTGCATCGATCCGCAAGTCACCGACCTGCCGATGCATCATTTTCAGGGATGCACGCACGTGTTCCGGATAGTC
>JAAYDD010000241.1 GCA_012729435.1 Desulfobulbus sp. | reverse complement strand
CGGCAAGCCGGGTTCTCTTGGGGAGGGAAATGATGACAATTCTGTCAAACACAGTCTCTTGTCATCTGTCACAGTGAGAAGGAAGCGGGGAACAAAATCACAGACACCGGACACCCTGATCAACATCTGATTCAGAAAAAAGACGACAAGAGGGAAGCAGCCAACAGGAAAATTCCCCACGAACTGTTACAGAAAAACCCAACTGTGGATTTTATATCCGGCAGTAGATCAGGAGGATGCCTGATCCCGGTTTACCGGAAAGGGCAACCGGCATCTGACTCAGCCGCCCGTAAAGTAAGCCGGTGCATTCCCTGGCAGCCACTTGATGTTACAGCCCATACTCGGCTTCTGCTCAGGAGAAACCGGCCGGCCGGCCAGAAGGGCATCCAGTGCACCGCGGAGATCATGCCCGGTTACCGGCACTGACCTTCCCGGCCGGGAATCATCAAGCTGCCCCCGATAGACAAGTTCAAGATTCTGATTAAAAAGAAAAAAATCCGGCGTGCAGGCAGCATGGTATGCCTTGGCCACTTCCTGTGTTTCATCGTAGAGATAGGGAAAAGGATAACCCGCCTGACGAGCCTCTTCACCCATACGGTCAAAACTATCGTCAGGATAGGCATTCGCATCATTACTGCTGATGGCGACCATGGCAACCCCTTTGGCCATGTACTCACGGCCCAAAGCAGTTAACTCTGCCTGTACGTGTTTGACATAGGGACAGTGATTACAGAGAAACATCACCAGCAACCCGGCAGCATCCTTAAAATCCTCGAGCCGAACGATGTTCCTGTTGGTGTCGGGCAGAACGAAGGATGGCGCACTAGCTCCCAGAGCCAGCATTGTAGATGCAGTAAGAACCATGACAGCACTCCCAGGCAAATTTTATCGGGTTGGACAACAATTCAGCAATAATCCTTTTTTCCGGTATAATTTCGGCTATTATAGAATATGCATGAGCAACCGGCATGATGTTTTTCTAACCCAACCAACGAGTGACCATGTATAAAGGCACATTCCTCGGACTCGCAACTGCTGATACTGTTTACTATGTTCCTCATTTTCTGGAACGCAACAAAAAACTCAAAGCCGAACGACAGCTCGCTTATGCCGGCGGGCCTGCAACCAATGCAGCCGTCGCCTTTGCCGCCTTCGGCAACGAGTCGACCCTGATCTCCGGTCTTGGCCAGCATCCGCTGACCCATATCGCCAAACTGGACCTCGCTGATCACAAAGTCCGGTTCATTGACTGCACAGATCAGCCTCGAAGACCGCCGGTTCTGTCGACGATCATTGTCGACCTCTCCTGTGGTGAACGCAGTGTGGTTTATTCAAGTGCGGATCTGCGCAAACTCCGACCAGACACCATCAAAGAAAACACCCTCGAGTACACTGACATCCTTCTGCTCGACGGTTTCTACCTGCCGCAGGCAATTGAGCTCGCCACTTTGGCAAAAAAACTGGACATCCCGGTGGTATTTGACGGTGGCAGCTGGAAAGAGGGGCTTGAAGAACTTTTACCTCTGGTCGATTACGCTATCTGTTCCAACGCCTTCCTCCCGCCGGACTGTACAGACAAGGACGGGCTTATTGATTTTCTGAAAGAGCTGGGAATTCAGTGTATCGCCATCACAAGAGACGGGCAACCGATCATTGCTCATTGCCAGGACCAGACCACGGAGATACCGGTCATGCAGGTGAAGACCGTTGACACCCTGGGTGCCGGCGATATTTTTCATGGTGCTTTCTGTCACTACATCCTGGAATGTGACTTCCTGCTCAGTCTGGAACGTTCAGGAGAGGTGGCCAGCCTTTCCTGCACCTCTCTAGGTACCCGTGCCTGGATTGAACAGGAAAAATTCCTCTGACACAGAGCACCATCTGCGATCCCGGTTACCGCTGCCGGAAAGGAATCTGGCAGTAATCAATGCCGTGTTTGGGTACAATGCCGTACTGCTCAAGAAACATTTGCAGCGAATTCATGGAAATGTTCATATTCTCCGTTGGGCCGAGATACAGATGATCCATGACAGGGGTCCCGCCTTCTCCGCCAAGGTCAAACTCAATATACGGTACGAGCATATCATGTCCTTCACGAAAACGGATAGGTATGTTGCCGGAATGGGTCAGGACAGGTGACACAATCCGCCATTCTTTTTCTTCACGAAAGGAAGGGTGTTTGAGGATAGCAGCAATACGCAATAAATGAGTTTCCATGGCGGCAAAAGCGTCGCGGTACAGTGCGGACCGCTCAGCAGCCGACAGGTGCCCATCCTCCTGCCCCCCCAGTCGTTCCACTGCATCAACCACCTGTCCGATCAAGGCTTTCTGCCTCGTCGGCTCATAGATACACTTCCCGATTATGAACCCCTGTCTCGCCGCACAACGCAGGATATACTCAGGGCAAAATCCGAGACTGACCCCTTTACCCGGCAGACTGTATCCCCGCCACTGGCTGAGCAGATTGCCATGGGAACGAAAGGAAGCGCCAAACAGCATGTGCCCATTGGTGATCCGGTGGGCGACCCAGTCTGCGAACTGAGACAGCAGGCTGGAGTTGACCTGACCGCCTTCAATACGTTCACGCACTTCCGCAGCTATCAGATCAGCAGTATGTCGCAACTCGGCAGAATCGTTCATGTACCGAATATCACTCGCCCACAGGGTCCGGCTCCGGACAATACCCAGCAAGCCCGTAAAGGTAGTGTAATGATAGAGGGTGCTCAACGGAGTGTCTGCATAGAGCTCCCTTGTTAACATCTCGATTTCTTTCATACTGATCCACTGATGCTTTGGTTTGTCAGCAGACAAAGCCTCAAATCATTCTTGAGATTTATACCACTGTCTGGTAGAAATAATGTTTTGTACACCATATCGGAACAAAAAACATATATACTGCTTCTCGCCGATATATCCCTCCACTCTTACACAGGTAACGTATCGAATGTATAGAAACTTCAAAATAGTACCCAACATCATCTTCGGGCGCGGCAGCTTTAACCAATTAGGAGACATTCTTGCCCCAAAACGGGTGGCATCTGACTCGTATATTGTCTTTGTTCTTGACGACGTTTTCAAAGGCCGTCCGCTGGAGAACCGTATTCCGATGGAACGCGGTGACCTCCTCATCCATGTCAATGTCGATAACGAACCGACCACCAAGTATATTGATCAGCTTGTAGCTCAGATACAGGCGTACAATCCGAACAAACCGGTCGGAATCATCGGTATCGGCGGCGGGTCGACCATGGACATTGCAAAAGCGATTTCCCTGATGCTTAACAATCCCGGATCAGCTGCTGATTACCAGGGTTGGGATCTCATCAAAAATCCGGCAGTCTATCATGCGGCAGTTCCCACCCTGGCAGGTACCGGTGCAGAAGTCTCCCGTACCACGGTACTCACCGGACCAGTGAAAAAACTTGGCATCAACTCTGATTTTACGGTGTACGACCAGATCCTGCTCGATCCTGAACTTTTGGTCGGTGTGCCGAAAGACCAGTGGTTCTACACCGGCATGGACTGTTACATTCATGACATCGAATCCTTGCATGGCACCTACATCAACGAATTCAGCCGTGCCTATGCGGAGAAATCTGTTGATCTCTGTCGCCAGGTCTTCCTTGACGATCATCCGGACAAGGACGACAAACTTATGATGGCCTCCTATTTTGGAGGCATGTCCATCGCCTATTCACAGGTGGGTGCCTGTCATGCACTCTCCTACGGTCTGTCTTTTGTGCTTGGAACACATCACGGCATTGGCTGCTGCATCACCTTTGATCATCTTGAAGAAGTCTATCCGGATGGAGTACGGGAATTTCGCCGCATGATGGAAAAACACGATATCCAACTGCCGCGCGACCTGACTAGAGATCTAGATGAACAGTCCCTGAACACCATGGCCGAGGTAGCCATTGGCCTGACCCCGCTCTGGGAAAACTGTTTTGGCAAAGACTGGCAGCAGATCATGACAAAAGATCGCATCCTTGCCATGTATCGAAAGATGTAACCAACGAAAAGCCTTATCGTCTGCTGCTCATCCGCCTGAAAACCGACCCCCTCTTTCCTCTGCTCTAATTACCGGCAGAGGCAGAGGGGTTTTTTTGTTGTACGCAGACATCCTTTGCCGGTGTACAGCTTTCGCTCTCACCACAAACACCTTCTTCAGAGCAGGCGGATGCCGAGCGATCAGGAATGCGACGAACAAATCGCCGGCGATACGAACATCGGCGACAAAGCGGTTCAACCAACCACTGATGAGCAAAACCCTCCCGCATACGTCTGGCACGGGGACCTGCCAAGATCTCGACAAGGGACTGATGAAAGATGTTACCCAACGCCAGATGTCCGTCAGCATCCAAACAGCACGCTACAACCGTACCATCGACTAAAATGGCCAGGTGATCGCGCAAGGCGCGACACGATCCGTATTTATCCGCTTCAGGCGAGGAAAGTCGCGGCCAGGCAAATTGCGGTTCCGGATTAAGAAACACCCGATCAGCTAACAAAACACCACGCCCGTGCAATCCGCTGCTGATATCGACCGCTGCATCGGTAAACGCAGTGACCAGTTCATCAAGCAGCCAGTGATGTTTTCCGGAATCTCTTGAAGATGTCCGGGCATCCATGTCCCAGAATCTGAGACTGATATACAGTGCGGTTGATCGGATTGCCTCCCTGACTAAAGCGATGATCTCCTTTAAGTGCCTTCTGGTTGTATCGGCACGAAGTTCATTTAAACTGTGAAGCGAAATATTTAACTGATGCAAAGCCGGAGCTGTCAGCAGTAGCTGGCGATGTCCGTTGAGCAGGGTACCGTTCGTGGTCAGATTGACCCTCATTCCGGAGGCATGACAGAGAGCGAGCAACGATGCGATCTGAGGGTGAAATAACGGTTCACCCAGGACATGGAGAGAAAGATCGTGCGTATGTCCCTGCAGACGCTTCAGCACCTCTGCAAAAGCATTGAGCTCCATATCCAGCAAAGGCCGATCACTTCTGGCGCAAAAGGAGCACCCCAGATTGCAACGGTTGGTGATTTCAACATAAATTTTCTTAAATTCTACCTGATTACGACTCACAATTTCTTATGGACCAAGGTTCGTTTCAGATAAAGCGTTTCATCAGTTCGCTGCAAATCAGATCCACATTTTCCGGCGTGACTCCCCACTGTTCCACATACTCAAGCGCCTGCCGGCGAAGAACCGGATCGTTGCAATCATCAAGTCTGCGAAAAAGACCGGTTCGACGACCGATCTGATACACGACCTGTTCATCCGGATGGAGGGACAGAAACCGATGAATCACCGCAATCATACGGTGCTGGTCATCAGGCAGTATCCCGTCAATCTCCTCAAACAGGTTAAGTATATGATCGCTTTTAATGCGACTGGTAATCCCGGAAAGGGACTGGAGAAAAATCAGCAGTTCCCTGGCGGTTTCCTGATCGCCAAGAGAAACAAAATCGCCATCCGCGTGCTCACGGGCTAGTGCGAGGCCATCAGGTAATGCCAATGTGCGCAAACGGATAAAATCAGGGTTAATCCGGTTCAGTGCTTCGGCACTTTCCACGGCATGTTGTACGGAGAGCTCCTTTCCACCGAGACCGGGCATATAATACTCAGAAAGCTCAATTCCTGCTGCTTTCACCTTGCGCCCGGCAAGGATATGCGTGTGTTGGCTCACCCCCTTTCGCACCCGGTTAAGGACCGCATCGCACCCGGATTCAAGGCCTATATGGATACGGTTGAGGCCTGCACCGGCAATGCTGCGCAAGTCATCATCACTCAGCCTGGCGACGGTTTGAGACCGGGCGTATGAGGTGATCCGCTCGATGCCGGGAAATGTTGTGCGGAGATACTCAAGGACTGTGACCAGATGATCAGGTCTTATGATGAGACTGTTTGAATCCTGGAGAAAGACAGAACGGGATCCGGCGAGCAACCAGTTACGGGCAGCATAGGCAGCCATCCAATCACTCTCATCCGCAGCCGGATCAGGGATAACTTTGCCGGTTGTGCCGTCCGCCCGGCCATGTCGTATCCGTTCAACCCAATAT
>JAAYDD010000001.1 GCA_012729435.1 Desulfobulbus sp. | reverse complement strand
TTGAAAAAGGTGTTTTTTCTCAATAACTACAGTGAAAACATCATGATTGTCGGTCACCGTGCAGTGAACCGGGTCATCTTATCCTGTTTTCAGTCCCGTCAGGAAGAGGAGATCCCGTACATCTACATGCCGCAAGACCGGTACTATCATATTCAAATTGACCCGCATAAACGTCTTTTCGAGCTTATCGCGTACCGGAGTATTGTTTCCGGTGGTATCAGCTGGTGAACGGGTGTCGATGAACAGGATGATACTCGCTGGCATCATTGCAGACTCGTGGTGTCATCTTCGGTGTACCCGTGGCGGACACCGTGTTTCATCTCCTTTTCCAGGAGCTGGGCGGCAGCCTCCTCTTCCGGTATGCCCAGGTGTTTCGCCAGATCAGCAATGGTGTAGCAGGGTTCACCTTCCGGGCCAAACCGTTGCGGCCTGAGATCGGGAAACTGCTCTTTGGTGGCATGGCTGCTGGCCTGCTGGAGAAGTGCTCTAATTTCGGGGGAACCGTAAATCAACAGCCATTCCACTGCAGAGGCCCAGATTTCACTGTCCACGGTCGGATGGGCCAAAATCTCCATGGCTGATTCCACTGTCCATTCTGACTTAAATGTCGTCATCTCACAGCACCTCCCCGCTACCGGCTGTTTTAAAGGCTGTAGAAGCCCTGTTCGCAATCGGATGTTTTTTAGATAAAAAAAGACTGCTTTGTCTTTGGTACTTGTCATTGCCTTCACTATAATACAAACAATTGCGACAACAACCTCTTCTCTGCAGGAGTACCTTTATGGGAGTGGATAACGTTCTTTTGTTGGAATCTCTGGAATGGTTCGATGAGAGCGGTGAGGAACTGCTCCATCGTTTACCCGAACAGGGGTCGGGCGAAATTAAATTCGGTGCACAGCTCACCGTACGTGAGAGTCAGTCAGCCGTTCTGTTTTATAAGGGCAGGGCCTGTGCAGTTTTCGGACCGGGACGGCATACACTCAAGACAGCAAATATTCCGCTTCTGACCAAGATACTCTCCGCTCCCTGGGGAATGATCAGTCCGCTCAGGGCCGAGGTGTTTTTTGTCAATCTCAAGATGTTTACCGATCTGAAATGGGGAACCCGCGATCCCATTGCCTTTCGTGATGCTGAGTTAGGTCTCGTTCGGATCCGCGCGCACGGTGTGTTTAACCTTCGTGTTGTACAGCCTCTTCTGCTGATCAACACCTTGGCCGGAACCATGGGACGGTACACAACTGACCAGATAAAAGAGTATTTACGGGAGGTGATTGTCTCCCGGTTCAACAGTTATCTCGGAAAACATCTCCATTCTCTCTTTGATCTGCCCGGCAGATTCGATGATATTGCAGAAGGTTTGCAGAAACGTCTGATGGAAGACTTCGCCCGCTTCGGTCTGTCGTTGGCCGGGTTGTATATTACCTCCATTACACCGCCGACAGAGGTCCAGCAGGCCATTGACGACCGTTCCCGCCTGAGTGTTATCACCGATATGGATGCTTTTGTCCGGATGAAAGCGGCCATGGCCATGGAAAAAGCGGCGGCAAACAGCGGTGAAGCCGGTGCAGGTTTAGGGTTGGGACTGGGAATGATGATGCCGGCTATGCTTGGCGGTATGCCGACGGGCGGCGGTGTTGCTGCCGTTGGAAAGAGCCGGCAGCAGGAGATCGTCTGCGAGGGGTGTGATAACAGGATTCCGGTCGATGCCCGTTTTTGTCCGTTTTGCGGTCATCAGCAGATACACAGAAACCACTGCCGCAACTGCGGCAATGAGCTGGATGCGGGATCACAGTTTTGTTCCCGATGCGGTCACTCCACAGAGCTGAGCGGAGAGCTCATCTGCTCACAATGTCAGAGCGTTAATGCAGCCCGGTCAGCCTTTTGCAATCAGTGCGGCGGTAAGCTGGCCTGATCGGCAGTTTTTTCATGCGGGTTGTCGAGCTGATGTGATGAAACTGCTCGTTGAACAAGACTGCCCCCAGTGCGGAGCACCGGTTGAACTGACCGAGGCGGATTATGTTCTGTGCTGCGAGTCGTGCGGAATACGAAGCATGGTACAGAGCAACAGTCTGCCCCGCTATGTCCTGCCCGTGTCGAGAGAAGTCTCCTCAACCGGATTGCTGCTTGCACCCTATGTTCGCTTTAAAGGAACCATTTATCTGGTGACTGAATCCGGTATCGATCACCGGGTGATTGATACCACGCAGGTGGCGAGTTCGGCACAGGGATTGCCGGCGTCTTTGGGAGTGCGTCCCCAGGCCATGCGTTTACAGAGGATCAATCCGGCTTCGGAAAATCTGTTCCTCTCTCAGACGCTTAAAGCAGGTGCAATTCTGGAAAAAGCTGCTTCTGTGGGTAACCTTGTTCCACAGGTCGGCCAACAGTTTTTTCATCGTGCCTATATCGGTGAACATCTCAGTTATATTTATCTGCCGCTCGTCATTAAAAACAGCGGCCTGTATGACGGGGTGACAGAGGAAAAACTGTGCGATCTGGCTGATTTCATCAGCGGCGATCTGTCCAGTAGACGCTATGATGATGGATGGAAGGTTCGTTTTGTTGCGACACTTTGTCCGCAGTGCGGCGCCGGGCTTGAGGGGAGCGGTGACTGTCAGGTTATGCTCTGCCCGAACTGTCATTCGGCCTGGGGCCTGAGCACCAAAGAGCTCATTCGTCTTGACTGGCAGATGCAGGTTGGTGACAGTGCCACGAAACTCTTCCTGCCGTTCTGGAAGATATCCACCCATATCCCTGCGCTGAACATCTACAGTTTTGCGGATTTTGTTGAGCGCAGCAATCAGCCCTTTCTGCCAAGAGCACAGTGGCGGGGGAAGGTGATGAGCGTGTGGGTGCCGGCGTTTCGTTTACGGCCGAAAGTGTTTCTTCAGGTCGGGCGGCAGGTAACGATTAACCAGTGGCGTTGCAGACCGGTGGCAGCAAAGCTGCAACCGAATTTCTTTCCGGCAACCCTTCCGTTTTCCGAAGCCAGACAGGCGGTCAAGCTGATGCTGGCCGCTGCTGCTGCAAGCCCGAAGCGTATCTTCCCGATGTTGCCGTACACCCGATTGACAGAGATGACGATTCAGTTGATCTACCTTCCTTTTACCGAACTGGGCTGTGACTGGACGCAGCCGCACACCGGAGTGGCCATTGGCAAGAACATTTTGAAATATAGTCGTACTCTCTAGTTTTGACACCAGTCTGTTCAAGTGGTATAGCTCTACCCTCGGACCACGTTTCTTGCCGGGTTCTTCTGTTTTTTGCGGTCTATTACTTGTTATGATGAGCGAACATGAACAGTTTATGCGGGTTGCCCTGGATGAAGCCCGACAGGCTCTGACAGCCGGTGAGTTTCCTGTCGGTTGTGTCATGACCGTTGACAGACGTATTGTTGCCCGAGGACGACGACATCACAGTCAGGGTGAGAGTTGCAATGAAATTGATCATGCTGAGATGCTGACGTTACGACAGCTGATTGCCGGTCAGCCGAAACTTGATCTCAGCACCGTGACGGTCTACACCACGCTGGAGCCCTGTCTTATGTGCTATACCACCATGCTGCTGTCAGGAATCCGTCATTTTGTATGGGCGTATGAGGATGTCATGGGTGGCGGTACGAACCTGCCTCTCTACATGTTGAACTCTCTGTATGCCCGGATGAAAGTACATCTGTATGACCGGGTGTTACGCCGGGAAAGTGTCCGGCTTTTTCAGGAATTTTTTCGAACCGGTGCATACTGGCAGGACAGCCTGCTGTCGCGGTACACCCTGGCCCAAGATGTGGAGAATGGACAGTCATGAGCGTTTCATCGTCGGCAACTGCACGTACAGTCGGGTTTAAACATGGGGAGCGAAACGTTTTTTTTCATATCCTCACAGCCTGTAACCTGACCTGTCGTCACTGCTACATCAATCCGGAGCAACACGGCACAAAGACGCTGCCGTTCGACACGGTACGACAGTGGCTGCGGCTCT
>JAAYDD010000240.1 GCA_012729435.1 Desulfobulbus sp. | reverse complement strand
CCTGCCCGTACGGTGTCACCCACTTTGACCTCGACTTTGGCTGTCAGCGGCAGGTAGAGATCAACCCTGGATCCGAAGTGAATCAGACCGAAACGTTCGTCGGCCGTGACCCGATCTCCTTTTTCGGCGCGGCAGACGATACGGCGTGCGATCAGTCCTGCGATCTGCACGACGGTGTACCGCTGACCTGCAGGAGTGGTCAGGGTCAGCGCACAGAATTCGTTGTGCAGCACAGCCTTATCCTTGTCCGCTGAGTAGAATTTTCCAGGCGACAGAGCGACAGCTTCCACTGTTCCGGCAAGTGGGATACGGTTGACATGAACGTTGAACACGTTCATGAAAATGGAGATTTTTTGTGACCGTCTCTGAAGAAAACGACTGTCCTCAACTTCTTCCACAACGATCACCTTGCCGTCTGCCGGACAGAGGATCGCACGGGGATCCGCAGGAAGCACCCTTATCGGATCACGGAAAAAATAGATGACAAAGGCTGTGAGCGCTAATCCCAGAAGAGCCGGGGGAACCATGCCAAGAATGGCAAAGATCAAAGTGGTAAACCCGCTAAAAAAGATAAAAGGGTAGCCTTCTGTCGCCAGGGGGAGCTCGGTTTTTTGCATGGGCTTAGAGAAAGCGGATATTGCGGTTAAATGAACAGTGTATTTTTAAGATCATTTTTTCGGTGCCCGTGCCATGGCCACTTTGCCGGTGCGGACAATTTCTTTTATACCGAGAGGACGCAGGATATCGATCACCGCTTTAATCTTGGACTCAGAACCGGTGATCTCCAGAGCGTACGAGTTGGGGCTGACATCCACGACCTTACCGCGAAAGATGTCGATAATTCGCAACACCTCAGCCCGGGTGTCAGCCTCGGCCCGGACCCGGATAAGGGCCATCTCGCGTTCAACGAATTCTCCTTCTCCGACATTCAGTACCGTAATAACATCAATCAGCTTGTGCAGCTGTTTGGTGATCTGCTCGATAATAGCGGCATCACCGGTTGTGACGAGGGTCAAGCAGGAGATTTTCGGATCAAAGGTTTCAGCGACACAGAGACTTTCGATGTTGAAGCAGCGGCCGCTGAAGAGGCCGGTTACGCGGGACAGCGCGCCGGGGCGGTTGCGTAATAAAACAGTCAGCGTATGTTTCATGATGTGTTGTCCTGTTCAACGGATTTCGTTGCGAAGCCGGTCAGTGTTCCTGCCTGGACAGATTTCAAACCAGGAGCATCTCAGTGGTGGCTTTACCGGCCGGTACCATTGGAAATACACCCTCTTCCCGGGCTATGGAGAAGTCCATAATAACTACGTTGTTCGTCGCCAGGGCCTCCTTGATCACCGGTTCCACCTCGGCTCTGGTCTTGGCACGTAAGCCCACGGCACCGTAAGCCTGAGCCAGAGCAACAAAATCCGGCGTGAATTCCATCACGGTCGACGCATAGTGGCGATTGTAAAAGAGTTCCTGCCACTGTCGAACCATGCCGAGGTAGTTGTTGTTGAGTATGGCTATTTTCACAGGAGCCCCGCATTCACGGGCTGTGGCCAGTTCCTGAATATTCATCTGGATTGAGCCGTCACCGGCAATGTCAATGACCGTCGCGTCAGGAAAGGCGAGCTGAGCACCGATCGCCGCCGGCAGGCCATACCCCATGGTCCCGAGTCCTCCGGATGTAAGCAGGCGTCTGGGATGATTGAACTTGTAGAACTGTGCCGCCCACATCTGATTCTGGCCGACCTCTGTGGTGATGATGGCATTGCCGCCGGTCAGTCTGTGGAGCGTCTCAATGACGTACTGGGGTTTAATCACCTCATCATTGTCCACATAGGAGATCGGGTGCTTGGCATCCCACTCTTTCACCTGGTCCACCCAGGGCTGATGCAGGGCAATCGTCTCTTCCTGGTTGAAATCAGCCGCCTTGTCCAGCCACTCGTTTATTGCCTCCAGGGCAAGCTTGCAGTCGGCAACCAGTGGAATGTCGACGCCGACGTTCTTGCTGATTGAGGATGGATCGATGTCGATGTGGATGATATCGGCTTGAGGGGCAAAAGCATCGAGTCGTCCTGTAACCCGGTCATCGAAACGGGAACCGATGGCGATCAGCAGGTCACTTTTCGCCACCGACATGTTGGCGGCATAACTGCCGTGCATACCGAGCATGCCCAGTGAAAGCGGATCGGTGCCCGGAAAGCCGCCCAGACCCATGAGGGTCATGGTGACCGGAATGTTGAGACGTGTGGCAAACCGTCTGAGCTCCTCGTGCGCACCGGAAAGGATGACTCCGCCGCCAACATAGAGCACCGGACGCTTTGCCTTGATGCAGGCGCGGCAGGCCTTGGCCACCTGATTGGCATGCGGCTTGACATTGGGCTGATAGGTCTGCATCTTGATCGGTGTTTTTGCAGGATAGGTGATCATGGAGGCCATGACATCCTTGGGCAGGTCGATCAACACAGGACCAGGCCTCCCGGAGGACGCCAAATAAAAGGCTTCCCGTATCGTTGGAATCAACTCGTCGGGATCATAGACGAGATAGTTATGTTTTGTACACGGCCGTGTAATGCCGACGATATCAACTTCCTGAAATGCATCATTGCCGATGAGGGCACGAGGTACCTGACCGGTCATCACCACCAGCGGGATCGAGTCGCAGTAGGCTGTGGCAATGGCGGTCACCCCGTTGGTGGCTCCGGGGCCCGAGGTCAGCAGGGCTACCCCGACCTTGCCGGTGGCCCTGGCAAAACCGTCGGCAGCGTGAACCGCTCCCTGTTCATGGCGCACAAGTATATGGCGGATATCGCTTTTGCATAGTTCATCGTACAGTTCAATAACCGCGCCACCCGGATACCCGAAAATAAGCTCAACGCCTTCTTCCTGGAGGCACTTGATGATAGCCTGTGTACCCTTGATCTTACTCATGTTGTCTTTCCTGTGTTGGTAGTCGGTTTACGTCCTTTCGACTGCAATTACTGCCGTCCGTATCTGGTAAGATAAAGAAAAGGAACAAAAAATATAAGAGGAGCACCACGAGCTGTCAAGGTGGAACACCATCATCACCGTTTTGTCCTGGGGCCGCAGGGTGGTGGGGTGTTCTGATACTGAAAGAAGAAAGTGCTGCTCAGGGAGTGCTTTTTTCTTTTTCGAGCTGATCAACCAGTTCGCCGACCAGTTTGCCGGATGGGGCCGCGGCCATGGGGTGATATTTCAGGAGTGTTTTCCATTCGTTGAGAGCAGCCTGCTGGTCGTGAAGTCCGGTGAAGAGCACTACGCCTTTGTTGAATCTGGCCTGTTCGTGTTGCGGGTTGATCTGCAGAACCTGATCAAAAAGTTCAATGGCTTTCTGATGCTGCTTGTTCTCATGGTACATGACCGCAAGATCGGTCATGACGTTGAGGTCGCCGGGGATAAGGCTTAAGGCCTTTGTATAGGCTGTAATGGCCTTTTGTGTCTGGCCGGTATCAAAATAGGCGTGTCCCAGTTCTATCCACGCCTGACCGTTATCGGGTTTGTCCTGAGTGGTTTGTTCGAGGGCCGCAATAGTGTCGGCAATCTCATGCTGATGCGCGGCCTGACCGGCATCACCGGTTATTGACGGTGTTCGGTAGATTGAATACACCACTCCCGCTATAAAGCCGAGGATGATCGCACTCATCACGGCCAGGTAGAGTGTCTGTTTTTTGACGTAACCGCTGGTATCCATGTTGCTCCTGCAGTGGGATTGACTCATGAAGCCTTCTGACGGTGAGGCTGCGCGAAGATAGCATAAGCGGTGAGGAAGCGCAATGAAAGCAGGACAGGATAAGAAAAGTTCAGGATACTCAGATCATCACAGCATCCAGACACATGCGGTATATCTTCGGGCTGCAGTGTCCGCAAACGGTGCTGTCGACAGAATGCAGCCTGTGCCCCTGGTTGAAAAAAACAGTTTCGATATCTGCACGGACTGCACCAAGCTCTTCTTTGGGCTGCATGGTATAAAAATGGAGGGTGCCTCCGGGTCGCAGGGCCTGTGCAGCAGCGGCAAGCAAAGTGTCTCCGCCATAAGGCAAGGTAATGAGGATACGATCAAATCCGGGCGGAAGAGCAGGCAGTACTGCGGCAGCATCACCTTGTAAAAAACGGACACGACAGGCACTTCGGTTAATTAGCCGATTTTGCAGCGCATAGTCATGTGCAACCGGGTTCTTTTCAATACCGATGATCTCAGCTGCGCTGCTGTGGGCTCCGATGATTAGAGGGAATGGCCCTGCACCGGAACCAAGGACTGCTATACGTTCACCGGGGCGGACAAGAGCGGCAATCCGGTTTCGTTCATGGGCAAGACGTGTGGAAAAATAGACTTGGGCAAGATCAAGGTGAATGAGGACGCTGTTTTCCCGGTGGACAGTGGTGAGGCGGTTCTCACCGGCGATCACGCGGAGCGTTGGAAGGCGGTATTCGCCCCTGTATTGACTGTTTCGTCCGGCCACTACGCGGATGGCGGGATACAGGTCAAGGAGAACCGATCCGATCTTGTGTTCGTGAGGAAGAAGTTGGTGAGGAATTTTAACGACGGCAACATCTCCTACCCGGTCAAAGCCGCCGGGCAGGCGGGAGCTGTCGATACCGGGAAAATACCGCTTAAGGACCGAACGGAACGGGATACCTTTCATAGTCCAAGGTGAACATGCACGGACAAGAAGATTACCGTGGCAGAGGTGAACAGCCGGGTTGAAGTGATGTTCATGTCACCGGTGAAGGTGCTGCGACTCATAGCCACTGTTATGGCAGAGTTGACGGAAATATCAGAAACAGCACAGTTGCAAAGCGGTTACGCGGGTCAGTTTCCGGAAGATAGTCATCCTTCCCTGTTGTAAAGATGGTCTAGAAAATACTGCATCTGCTGATACCACCACGGCCAGTCGTGACTGACATCCTCTCCCCAGAAATCCACCCAGGCCGGGATACGTTTATCTCGCAGTATCTGCGCAAGCTGCCGGGTGTCATCAAGAGTTTCAACTTCCCATGCTCCCTGGCCGACACAGACTATAATATCACTGTGCCTGTACCAGTCGAGGTACCAGGAGTCACTGAGATCTGCAAGATAGTGGATCGGAGAGTTGAAGTACACATCAGCGATATTGTCGCTGTGAAGGTCGAACTCCGTG
>JAAYDD010000239.1 GCA_012729435.1 Desulfobulbus sp. | reverse complement strand
TGCAGAGCATCAGCAGAAATGTAAGCATCCAGAGAAAAGTGTAATTCATATCCTTGACACTATAGCATAAAATTGCTACATCAAAAATCCTTAAACCACCTTTTTCAGGCTCCTTACACTTCGTATGCCGATATAGCTCAGTTTGGTAGAGCGGCTGATTCGTAATCAGTAGGTCACCAGTTCAAGTCTGGTTATCGGCTCCAATACATACAGGCACCCGGTCAGTTGCCGACCGGGTGCCTTTTCCTTTTGTTGTCCATCTGCAGGCACTTGAAAGACGAATGTTCAGGTGCACCGGTGAACTGTCACGACAGAACGTATCGAGTTTCGACAGTATAAGACAGTGGTGTTTCGTTGCTCTTTAAGTGATCTGTCACTCATTGTTCAGAAAAACTTTATCTGACGCGGTCAGTTACCATTTGCCGGCCGTCTGCTGGTAAGAAGATACGGTGGAAGGCAGGCGATTCTGCCTCCTGGCTCTGAAGTTACAACCCGGTTGATCTTCATAAGATAAATTAGTCCTGGAAAGGCTCTGTTTGCGTGCATGCAGAACGGAGTTGCCCGCTTCATGATCCCGCCGGACACGGGTAAAGAGCAGAGGAGCTGATGTGAAGATGAACTTAAAGAAGGGAAATGGCGGGACCGGGTCAGGAAGCCAGCGATAATCCCCGGTTTTTTATCGCAGATTCGATGTATTTGAGCTGTTGTATGAGGCAGAGGTCGGGGTAGCTTCTGAATACTGTCAGATAAAACAGATATGTTTCAAGAAGCTGGTCGTCAGAAAGACCTGCCAGATGTTCTCCAGGCTGATGGTCAGGATGAGTGCCGGATTCTTTAGCCATACTCAGACAACTCCTCAACCGCAGGGTTAGATTTGATCGGCTCTCCGGAATGCTTTTTCCGTTACTTTCAGGATACTCTTTCTTTCAGTAATATAAAAGCGAGGAACTTCTTCATTTAGAAATATCTTTCGTTTTCAGGTTACACACCTGTTTGTTCTGTCACCCGGTGTACAATTATAAGTGCGTCGGTGTGGCGAAAGAAAACAACGAATTTCAAAACTTCCTGATATCCGTAACCTGAAAAGCTGCCCGAAAGGCGGCGTCTTTCTTATTGTCAGGCAGCTCTTTTCTCCCGGAAGGCGTTTTTGCGATTCTACCCGACTGATCGTATCTCTTCTGATTCTTCGATTCCAGGCTTAGTTGGACACAGAACCCTCTATCCCCATTAACTTTGTAGCGGTTCCACCCTCTCTATCAGTCAGGCGGATATGTGCAGAATAAACTGTACAACCGGGTGACCTGCCCCAGATTATTGTACCAGCCTTTGAGTTAGTCTTTCACCTTCCAGCGATGGTGCTTGCCAGCCTGGATGGATCGTGGAGGATCGCTTGCGGAGCCGGTGGACGATATCCCAATGAGCTGTGCGGGCGAAGATGATTATACTCACCTCGCCAATGCTCAACCAGAACTCTCGCCTCTAAAAGGGTGGTGAAAATTTCGCCGTTCAGCAATTCATCATGAATTTTGCCATTGAACGACTCGATACAGCCATTTTCCCAAGGGCTGTCTGGCTCGATAAAGAGCGTTTTTACTTCAATGCGTTGCAACCAGTCTCGCACAGCTTTTGCCGTGAACTCCGGGCCGTTATCTGATCGAATATGATCAGGGAGGCCTCGCTCAACGATCAAATCAAACAACACCTCAAGCACGTCTTGGGCAGTTATCTTGTGGGCTACTTTGATGCACAGGCATTCCCTGCTGTACTCGTCGATGATGTTGAGCATCCGCAAGGGTCTGCCATTACTTGTTCTGGTCAGAACGAAGTCATAGCTCCAAACATGGTTCCGGTGTTCCGGCCGAAGCCTGACGCAAGAACCATCACCCAACCATAACCGGCCCCGCTTGAGTTGCTTTTCAGGGACTTTCAGCCCTTCCTGGCGCCAGATCCTTTCCACCCGTTTATGGTTGACCTGCCACCCTTCCAATCGCAGCAAACCGGCTATCCTCCGATACCTGTAGCGCCCATACTGGCTAGCCAACTCAACAATCCTGGCCACCAGGGGCTCTTCGTCGCTCAAAGGTAAGCTGCAATGCCGTTGGCTGGATCTGGCTTGGCCCAAAACCCTACAATTGCGACATTCCGGGACCTGAAATAGGCCTGCAATATACTCAACTGGCCGGCGCCGTCTCGCCGGGCTCGGAAGTTTCCCCGGCTGACCTCCTTAAGGACAGCGTTATCCAAAGAGAGATCGGCGACCAGCTTCTTTAACCTGGCGTTTTCTTTTTCTACCTCTTTGAGGCGTTTGGCCTGGTCAATTTTCATGCCGCCGTATTCTTTGCGTCACCGATACTACGTTTGTTCAGTGACACCAATTTGGCGAACTGCACATTGGACCGTCTGGCCAGTACTCAGTAACACCTCAACCTCCTGAAGTTTAGAAATAATCTGCTCTGGCTGTATGCCGCGTCTTCCCATAGGACACCCCCTTCAATGAATTTATTCCACAAACTAACATAATCTGTGGTTCCGTTCTTGGGGGCAGGTCAAATTCTTTCTATCTTTTTCTTACAGTTTTTATAAGACTATATGGATTTCTGGTGTACATAAAAGGTGGCAGCGCAACAGCAAGAAAACATTTACACAAAAGGAGCGCATACAATGACAGCAACCAAGACGTTTACGGCCCTTGTGGTTGAACGGGAAGGCAAGGAACTGGTTTCCTCCCTGAAACAGCTGAGTGTGGATGATCTGCCGGATGAGGATGTACTGATCCAGGTCGACTACTCCACAGTGAACTATAAAGAGGGGCTGGGATTTGCCGATCGGAACAAGATATTTCGCATCTCGCCCATTGTGCCGGGCGTTGATCTGGCCGGGACCGTGGTTGAATCAAAGGCTCCTGGCTTTAAGCCGGGCGAGAAGGTCATTTTAAACGGCTGGAGTGTGGGCGAGCGTTACTGGGGCGGTTACTCGCAGATGGCCAGGATCAGATCCGACTTTCTGATTCATCTCCCGGAAGGAATGGACACCAGGAAGGCCATGTTCATCGGAACCGCAGGGTATACCGCCATGCTTATGGTCATGACCCTGGAAGAGGCCGGAGTAAAGCCGGACAGCGGCCCGGTTCTTGTCACCGGCGCCACCGGTGGTGTGGGCGGTAATGCGGTGGCCATCCTCAACAGGCTGGGCTATGAGGTGACAGCGCTGACCCGGTCACAGGATCCCGCCATCCACGAGTACCTGAAAAAGATCGGCGCCCGGGAGGTTGCCTGTGGCGAGGAGTGGTCCAAGCCACCGGCGCCGCTGGAAACCCAGAAGTGGGCCGGCGCTGTTGATAATGTCGGGAGTGTTGTACTCGCACGGATCCTTGCGGAGATGAAGTATGGCGGCTGTGTGGCGGCCTGCGGACTGGCCGGTGGTTTTGAACTGTCCACAACGGTCATGCCCTTTATACTGCGCGGTGTCAGTTTAAGAGGGGTGGATTCGGTGAGCTGCCCGACCCCGCGGCGGATAGCTGCCTGGAAGCGGCTTGTCACCGATATCTCCGACGAGGCCTTGGCAACCATCAACAAGGTGATTCCGCTCAAGGATGTGCCCCGGTATGCCAAGGAACTCATGGCAGGGAAGATCACCGGGCATCTTGTGGTTGATGTTAACGCGTAAGACAAAACCTACTACCGCTTAAATGATAAGGAGAAGAGCATGGGTACAGTAACAGCAGGAACAAAAATTCCGTGTCGTGTCGCCAGAACCCTTGATAAGGGTGATTTCTCCCTTCTGCATCAGCTTACCTGGTTTAACATGGCGGTTCACAGTAACGCTGAATATGCCAAAAATACATGGTTCAAAGAGCGCTCACTGGCAGGTCCCATCATCTTTACCGTGGTTGACGGCCTTATCCACCATGCGGATACCATTGCTGAACTCCTGGCACAGGACGGCTATGAAATTTATGCCTACATCGGTGTGGACAACATGAAGATCACCTCGCCGGTCCTGTTTGGAGACACGCTTCGCGCAGAGGGTGAGGTTGTGGACCTTCGGCCGACCAAGAACCCGGAACGGTTTTTGTTTATCTATAAAAACAAAGGCTACAACCAGCGGGATCAGCAGGTGATTGAATACCAGACAACCATGCTTGTTGTGAAAAAGGCGTAAGAAGAAAAGCTCTCCCCCGCGGCAGATGTCAGGCTGCGGGGGAGTCCGTCTGAGCTGTTAAATGGTCTTGCCCTTGAACTGGCTCGTATAGAGATGGTGGTAGAGGCCCTGGTGGAGCAGGAGTTCCTGATGGGTTCCCTGTTCAACAATGCGGCCATCATCAATAACCACCACCAGATCCGCATCCCGGATGGTGGAAAGCCGGTGGGCAATGACAAAACTGGTCTGGCGCTCCATAATGCGCAAAAGCGCCTGCTGAATGCGCACTTCGGTACGCGTGTCGACACTGCTTGTGGCCTCGTCAAGAATAAGGATCGAAGGTCTGGCAAGAATGGCCCGGGCAATGGCCAGAAGCTGCCGTTGTCCCTGACTGAGGTTGCCCGCCCGCTCCGCAAGGATGGTCTGATACCCCTGGGGCAGCTGCCGGATGAAGTGATCCGCGTCAGCAAGCCGGGCCGCCTCCATACACTCCTCATCACTGGCCTCAAGCCGGCCGAAACGAATATTCTCCATCACGGATTGAGCAAATAAAAAGGTCTCCTGCGGGACCAGACCGATCCGCTGCCGCAACTCCGACACTCTGAAGTCGCGCAGATCATGACCGTCCAGCAGGATCTGACCGGCATCGATTTCATAAAACCGGGTCAGAAGATTCATAACCGTGGTTTTGCCCGCACCGGTCGGTCCGACCAGGGCAATGGTCTGACCGGGCCGGACATGCAGATTCATCTCCCGCACAACCAGATGATCCGGCCGATAGCCGAATTGCACCTGTCTGAAGAGAACTTCACCCCGAATCGGGTCCGGCAGGGGGTTGCCCGCATCGCTCTCCGGTGGCGTGTCAAGGATGGCAAAGATGCGCTCCGCCCCGGCCAGTGCGGCCTGGATCGAGTTGTAGATGTTGGCCAGAAGACGCAGGGGCTGGATGAAGTTCTGGCCATAGGTGATGAAGGTGGCAATCACGCCCACAGACACCATGCCGCGCAGAGCCAGACAGCCGCCCAGTGCTGCCAGGATGATCACAAAAAAGTTACCGAGCACACCGGTCACCGGCATGAGCAGCATACTGTAGGTGTTGGCGTAGACACCGACACGGTACACCTGTTCGTTCTCCTGTCTGAAGGTGTCAATCACGGCCTGGTTGCGGCCAAAGGCCTTGATCACCTTCTGTCCGGAAATAGCCTCTTCACTGATGGCGTTCAGATTGCCCAGCCGTTCCTGCAGCTCCCGGTACCCTTTCCGGGTGTACTTTGCCACGAAACGCGTAAAGCCGAGAAGAACCGGAACCACAAGCAGTGTGGCCAGTGCGAGCCAGAAATCAAGTACAAACATGGCCACCACAATACCCACCAGTGACAGGGTACCGGCAAGCAGGGTGGTCACATTCTGGGAGATGGCCTGATTCACCGCATCAATGTCGTTGGTGAGCCGGCTCATGAGCTCACCGGCCGGCAGGCGATCAAAAAAAGACAGGGGCAGCCGCTGGATATGGGCAAAGAGGTTGTCGCGCAGCTGCTGCAACGCCTGTTGAGAGACCCCGGCCATGACCCAGGAGGCGAGGAGCTGAAACCCGTTTGCCAAGAGATAGACTGTAGCCATACCGGAGATAATGGTCACCAGTCCCCGGGTGATTCCGGCGCTGATGCACTCGTCAATGGCCCGGCCCATCAGATAGGGGCCGGCCAGACCGCAGAGCGTGGCGCAGATGATGCCAAAGGCAACCAGTGTCAGGCGTATGACAAAGGGGCGCAGGTAGGGGAGAAGGCGTTGTAGGGCCCCTTTCGGGTTTACTGCGGTTTCGACTCGTCCCACTGCTCCGGGCCGTGGAGGTACCAGACCGGTGCGCGCAGAACGTGGTGTTGACGTCTGGCTCATGACACCGCCTCCTCCTTGAACACCGGTTCAGGAAGGTCGTCCTGACCGAGCTGTGAGGTATAGATCTCCTGATAGATGGGGTTGTGCGCAAGGAGCTCCTCATGGCTTCCCTGGCCGGCAATCCGTCCCTTGTCGAGGATGACGATGGTGTCAGCAGTCAGCACTGTGCTCACCCGCTGCGCCACGATGAGGCTGGTATGGGCAAAGGGCAGGCGGGACAGAGCCTGCTGCAGGCGGGATTCGGTATCCACATCAAGGGCGCTCGTGCTGTCGTCAAGAATAAGCAGCCGCGGCTCGCACAGTATGGCCCGGGCAACGGCAACGCGCTGTCGCTGACCACCGGAAAGATTTCCGCCGCGCTCTTCAATACGGGTTTCATACCCCTCCGGCAGTGTCATGATGAAGTCGTGGGCCTGGGCTGTCCGGGCAGCGGCCTCAACCTCAGACTGGGTTGCCTCTGGTTTGCCGTAGCGGATGTTGTCGGCAACAGTACCGGAGAAGAGAATGGTTTCCTGCGGTACCACAGCAATGAGAGATCGCAGATCCTGCTGTTGCAGTTGTCGAATATCTATACCATTGACCAGAATGCTACCGCAGCTGACCTCGTAAAATCTGGGGATCAGGTTGATGAGTGTGGACTTTCCGGCTCCGGTTGCTCCCAGTACGGCCACGGTGCTTCCCGGTCTGATGACCAGGTCAATATCACAGAGGATCCATTCACTCTTTTCCCCGTTTCCTGCCGGATCCCCTTCGTTGTAGCGAAAACTCACGCCACAGAAACGCACCTCCAGCGGCCCCTCACCCAGGGCGGTCAACGGTGTTGCAGAGCTCGTTGCCACATCTGTCACATCAGGCACTGTTTCCAGAAGGTCTTTGATGCGTCTGGTGGAGGCCAGGCCGTTGGCCCAGGCATTGGAAAGGATGGCCATCATTGCCAGCGGGGTCAGGGTGGTCAGCAGGTAGTTGGTAAAGGCCACGATCTGCCCCACAGTCAGCTCGCCCCGGATTGCGGCAAGTCCGCCGTGCCAGATGACAAGGACAATACCAGCGTTGACACAGAGGGTGAGCAGCGGTGACATGGTGGAAAGCGTTCGCAGAATACGGATGGAATACCTGGTAAAGGCTGTGTTGGCCTCATCAAAACGACTGCGTTCGTGGTCGGCGCGCACAAAGGCCTTGATCAGGCGCACTCCTGAGATGTTTTCCTGCAAAACTGTGTTCAGGTGATCAAACTTTTGCTGCACCATGAGAAATAAGGGCTCCATACGGAGCATAAACACCGTGACAATGGTAAGTGTGAGCAGGATCAACGGCAGCAGCATCAGGGCAAGGGAAGGGCTCGTATCCACCATGAGAATAAGGCTGCCAAGCATGAGGAGCGGCGCCCTGGTCCCGATACGCAGGCTGATGTTGACAATCCGTTGAATGGCAGCGGTATCGCTCGCCAGCCGAACCATCAGACCACCGGTCTGCATACGGTCGAGATTGCCGAAACTTAAGTCCTGAATCTGGAGAAAGACCGACTCACGCAGGTCGCGGGCCACACCCTCACCGACCTTGACCGAGAGATAGTTGTTGGCCACTGCCATGGCCAGGCTGAGCAGGGAGATGCACAGCATCAGAAGGCCGGTGTAGAGCACCACCTCCTGATTGTGGGCGCGAATACCCTGATCAATGATGCGCTGGACCAGCCGAGGGATGGAAAGATCAAGGATCACCAGGGCCACAAGACAGATGAGTGCACTAATGGCAAGACGCCTGTAGGGTTTGAGAAAGGGGAGAAGAAACCGGAGTGCTTGCATTGGTCTGACTACAGGGTGCGGTCGTACAACACGGGTATGAACAGCCTGTCAGAGAGAGCTTCTGCTGAAGGTTGTCTGCAGGGCTTCTTTTCCGTGGTGTTCAATGGCACGGTCAATGGACTGGATTATCCGTCCGGCATCCCGGGATAAAATCCCGTACACTTTGACCAGGTTTGTGGGATGGTTGCCGTAAAAGGGAACATCGTTCAGCCGGATATTTCTCAGAAGCTCTTTTTCCTCTTCAAGAACCTCATACTCGGTCTGCGGAATAAATTCGCCGCGCTGGACTGCCTGATGCAGCTCTGTACCCTCAAAGAGCGCCAGCGTACCTGCCCAGAGCATCTGAGGCCGGGTCTCGTTGACAAAGGATGCTGTGAGCCGGGCGCTCTCAATTCCCCTGCCTTTACCGGCAACGCCCAGCATGAGCAGGGTCATGTGGTTGATGCCGACCGTGTTCAGCCGTTCTAGTTCTTTTTTGGCCTCAGCAACGGTGTGGCCTTTGTTGAGACGCTGGATCACCTCTTCAGAACCTGATTCAATACCGATGTAGAGATCATTGATGCCGCACGATTTCAGCTCGTGCAACTGTGCATCTGTCTTTGTCTGAATGTTCTGGACAGAGGCGTACATGGTAATGGTGGTGCATTCGGGAAAGTGGTGGTTGATGCGTCCGGCAATATCGATAAGACGGGGCGCCGGCAGGACAAAGGCATCACCATTGACAAGAAAGACACGTTCGGCCCGCGGATAGATCTGGCGCGCCTTGATGAGATCACGCTCTATCTGCTCCATGTCAATTACCCGGAATCTGACATCGCGGTACATGGTACAGAAGGCGCACCTGTTGTGTGCACAGCCGACTGTCACCTGCAGCAGCATGCTGTCTGCTTCCATTGGTGGTCTGTAGGTGGTTCCTTCAAACTGCATGGGAATCTCCGTATTTAATTCCGTGTGTTAACCGGCTTGTTGGGGGCGTCAGTAGCCGGCAAGGGAAGGTAGTCTGTTTGTAAAGATCTA
>JAAYDD010000238.1 GCA_012729435.1 Desulfobulbus sp. | reverse complement strand
GATGAGTTTTGCAATTATATGGGGAAGTGTCTTGACTGTTTTTGACCTTTCGATCAGTAATTGGGCCGAGGACATGGGATGATTCCCTTGAGAGGACTGTGCATCTACAGCACGATCTGGAAAAGATTATCTTGTAATCTCTTTTTTGCTGATGGCCTCTGACTTAATTCTGTCGAGCAGTTCAGCGAGCACAGGCTTGATGTTTTCCCGGATATCACCGGCAACAATGATGAAGAGAAGATCATCACCAGGAGCAAAAGTTCCGGACCGGGCTTCAATTATTATCTCATAAATTCCCGGACGTCCAAGGTGTTCCTCTCGTAACTGTGCAATCTTTTCATCATTCACAACGGTTTCAAGAGCGATCACTTCCTGCCGACTGTTTCGAGACCAGTTGCGGGCGGTCCCATTATGAATAAGGATCATGCCAACATTGTCTGTAAAGTCAGACCTCTTTTTGAGTTCTCTGATGGTTTTTGAAATATCCATGTCGGTTGTTAGGGTAACTGTTGTCGGGAGAGAAAAGATTCAGCTTTGAATACTTTCCCCGTATCTACATTCGTGATCGCTCAATGTTAGTTTGTTGACGGGCAAGACGCAATGAATTCTGTTTGTTAGCTGGAAGCCGAACAAGGTAGTAACTGGGTACAGCGTGCTCGCCATCAAGTACTGTGCGCAGCAGCGCCGGGTTGAGCCTGGAGAATTGTTCGGCTGAAAGTCGGTAGTATGACTGTATCCGTCTGGCCGGCGTATCACTTTTTAATCGTAAGGTGATAATGGGCTCAGGACGTTCGAGCGAAAATCTGTGAGCTTTTTCAATGCGTTTTGCTACACGGTAGGCGGCTATGAATTCCGGATAAAAATTCCGGGAGGCAAATTTAAATGCGCCCTGGTTATATGACATGAAAATTCTTTCATAGTTTCCTAATTCCTTCTTAGCCCGCATTGTACCGTTCCGGCCGTAATTATAGGCTGTGAGTGCAAGTGGCCAGCAGTGTAGTTTGTTGAAGTTGTCCCGAAGCAGTTGTGCCGCGGCTTCAGTGGCGGTAAACGGATCCAAACGTTCATCAACCAGATCATTAACTGTTAAGTACTCCTTGCCGGTTGAACGGGTGAACTGCCAGAGTCCGGCGGCGCCGGCCTTGCTGTACGCTTTGGGATTGAAAGAGGATTCAACGTGCGGCAGGTAAATAAGTTCGGTTGGAAGTCCCTTGGACATAAAAATTTTTCTGAATGCTGGTAGGTACTTACCGGAACGGATAACACCTTCATAAAAACGGTCGCTCTGTCCCAGCTGAAAACGGATCGTTTCCCGGGCCGCATGGTACGCTGCGGGCCGTCTGGAAGTAAACAGAGAGGCTATGCGACGTTCTTCGTGAGTTCTCGGTGGCAGTCCATTACCAAGTCTTAACAGAATGGCTCTGACTTGTTCTTTAGCGAGTTCAACACGTTGTTTATTTATCTGTTCGGCATTGGCTGTTTTGGTATCGGCAAGATTGATGACCGTGTAGACCCTGGCAAGATTGTCCCGGTCATGGATGATCCCCTGGCGGGTCGAATACCGCCCGTAGACATCTTCCCAGAATTTAACATGGGATTTTATGCAGGGATACACAGGGAACTTCTCAGCTGCACCGGCGAGTGGGCAAACAAGAAGAACGAGGAACACTGTAACAATGAGACCTGAAAGACAGCAGCTGCTTTTTTTGTTCGATGCAATAGAATTCATGGTACTGCTGATTCGCTTTGGTAAAAGACAGAAAATCGTTGTTTACCTATGGGCAGGATATCGTATTGTATATCTTTGATCCATAGTCACTATCGTATCGATACAAACCATTGTAAGAAAAATATTTCGATTTCGTCAAGTTATGTACATGCCGATTATTGGTACTCTTGGCTACATTGTTTCTCCTGACGGACAGTATACCCTGCTTGTTCACCGGAATGCCCGTAGTAAAGACCAGCATTTTGGTAAGTATAACGGGCTGGGAGGAAAAATGGAAGCTGATGAGGATGTTGTTGCCTGCATGCGTAGAGAGATCTGGGAAGAGGCCGGTCTTCAATGTATCGAACTGCAACTGCGAGGGACAATTAATTGGACCGGATTCGGTCCGCACGGAGAGAATTGGTTGGGATTTATTTTTTTGATCACTGCTTTCTCCGGTACACCCAAACTGCAGAACGAGGAAGGTGAGCTTGGCTGGCATGCTGTCGACTCACTTGCTACACTTCCTATGTGGGAGGGAGATCGTTTGTTCTTACCGCTGGTTTTTGATGGAGATCCGCGTCCATTTCACGGATACATGCCATATGCCGGCGGTCATCCGCTGTCGTGGAGCTATTCACGTCTCTAGCTATTTTATTTTTAAAAAAGCCATTTGTTCTTCCTGGCTCTGAACAGGAAAATGCTCATCGTTGAAAAGAATATCGAGGGTCGCTAAGAGTGGATGATGGCCAGCGGTACGACTCCGTCGTCCAGGAACATGCCTCTCATCAGCATGATTTACGTTAGATAAAGTGAGTAGTTCTATGCCTCCAGAGCGGATATTTTGAGACGGCCTGTAAAGTTGTTGCGTACAGACCGCATGATCTGTATAGTTACGAGTACAGAGTGAATTTGTAGTTATTTTCGTAATTTCAAATGGTTAGAAAGGGTATCTTTCTGAGCAACTTAAATGGAAGGGATGTAAACATGGATAATAATGCTGAACTTATTCGTCTTGAAAATTTTGTTGACAACCTGCTTGCCAAATTTAACCAGCTTAAAGCTGATTACCACGCCCTGCAGGAAACGTTACGCGAAAGAGATGCCGAATGTGCAGATCTTAAAAATAACGTGTTTAATCTAAGCACTGAACGAACGGAAGTTGGGAACAGAGTTTCTGATCTCCTGTCACGTATTGAGCAGTGGGAAGCTGAGCAGGGAGGCGGATCTGACGGCGGAGATGATTTTTCCGGCGACAGCATACAGGGATCGTTGTTCAGAGGTGAAGGTGAAGAGAGTTTTAGTTAACTTGATCTGTTGACACCGATGCAAGACCGGCTTGTACGCTTCCAATTGTTCGGGCAGGAGTTCACTTTCTACAGCAACTCCACTGAAGAAGAGGTGGAGTCTGTTCTCCAATTACTTCGGGAAGAACTGGAAAGTGATGAAAAACTGAATCGTGGCTCAGTCCCGTCCAGCAAGATACTGGTTTTGGGTTGTTTGAGAATGGCCGCCAGGTACGTTCAGTTGCATCGTGAGTTCGAGGAATATCGGGCGGCTCAGGAATCGGCGATCAGCCGTTTACTACAGAAAATTTCCACCGCAGGGGGGAATGGTTAAAATGATTTTCTGAGTAGTAAATCCTTGTTTCAAAATTATATTAGTTGGATAATGAAACAGTCATGCCCCTACTCTGTTGGTGATCTACGGAGTATTGAGCCAACTCTCGTAAAAAGGGCAGCCTTCAGGTCAGACTATGGAAATCTATTCTGATTTCCAGCAGCTGACCAAGGCCTTGCCCACCTAATTTAATTAGGTTTAATCATTTCGTAGACACGGCAGCGTGGGGGCTTTTTGGTTTTTAAGACAACAACCAGCATGTTTTGCGTACGCTGCTGTTTTGACAATAAAAAAGAATACCCGTTAGTGTAGACAGCCGGAGAGGGCAGGCCAGATTCCTGAATGTTACCCTGATGCGATCAGGTTTACCATAGACGAGTGTTTTTCTTTAGATTGCAATAAAGAGAAAGACTTGAACATGTTTTATAATAGTAATGTTTTAGAACGTTTCGTTATAGTAGACCTTCTGACGGTACTGAACAGATTGTACATCTTCTTAGTACCTTCTTCATACGTATTGGTTCACATCTCCGTTCCTCTGCACTAGTTTCTTTTTCACGCTTTTAAAGAGCAGTTTTTAAAATCCGGTTCATCTTCTGTACCAATGAAGAAGGTGGATTTTTTATATATCATTAAGGTGATCAATTATGGAACTGAACGTTATAATTTTACTTCTTACCTTGATTAGCCTTGTAGCTGGACTTGTCATAGGAGTTCTTTTGCGGAAAAAGCTGGTTGAAGGTAATCAGAAGAATATTGCACTACAAGGACGTCAAATCATTGAGAATTCAATCAATGAAGCTGAGCAGATAAAAAAAGAAGCTCTTCTTCAGGCAAAGGAAGAAGCGTTTTTCATTAAACAAGAAGCTGATAAAGAGTTAAAGGCGAGTCGTCTTGAAATTAAAGAGGATCAGCGTCGTTTAGATAGAAAATTTGATGAAGTTCAGAAGGAGTTTCAGATTCTTGAGGAGAGACAGACTTATCTGAAATATCGAGAGGAGGAGCTGATTAATCGAGAAGCTGAAATTTCCGGAAATCAACAGAAACTCGATGGATTAATTGAAGAACAACGCTATAGGCTTGAACAAATTGCTGGCATCGGCCAGGAAGAGGCAAAGGTTCAACTGATGCAGCTTATAGAAAGTGAAGTGCGAATGGACTGCGCCAAGCGGCTGGCCCGTATTGAAAATGAAATGAAAATGGAGGCTGACCGTAAGGGGGAGAATATTCTAGCCCTTGCCATTGCCCGCTATGCCGGAGATTATGTGGCTGATAAAACCGTCTCTGTGGTTTCATTGCCTAATGAAGAAATGAAAGGACGTATCATAGGGAGAGAAGGACGAAATATAAGAGCAATCGAAGCAGCGACCGGTGTTGATATTATTATCGATGATACTCCCGAGGCGGTGATACTTTCAGGATTTAATCCGATTCGACGTGAAGTTGCCCGTCTGGCACTTGAACAGCTCATATCTGACGGCCGTATTCATCCTGCCCGAATAGAAGAGGTTGTACAAAAAGTATCAGAGGAGCTGGAGATCGGTATTCGCGAGTCCGGAGAGCAGGCTACCTTTGATGTCGGGGCTCATGGTATGCATGTTGAGCTTATTAATCTGATCGGTCGTTTGAAATATCGCACGAGCTACGGTCAGAATATTCTTCAGCATTCACTGGAGGTGGCTTTTCTTTGTGGAGTGATGGCAGCTGAGCTCGGCCTGGATGTAAAAAAGGCCAAAAGAGCCGGATTGCTGCATGATATCGGGAAGGCGGTTGATCATGAAGTTGAGGGCTCCCATGCCATCATCGGGCGTGATCTGGCACGCAAGTATGGTGAAGCTGAAGATATTGTCTATGCGATTGGTGCGCATCATGAAGACCAGCCTCCTAAAAGTGTGCTTGATGTACTGGTTCAGTCTGCAGATGCACTGTCTGGCGCACGACCCGGGGCTCGAAAGGAGATGTTGCAAACGTATGTTAAGCGACTTGAAGACCTGGAAAAAATCGCATGCGGGTTTCATGGGGTGGAAAAATCTTACGCCATACAAGCCGGCCGTGATTTACGCATCATTGTCGATAGCCAAAAAATCCGTGATGAAGAGACCGTACTGTTAAGTCGTGATATAGCGAAGGCCATTGAGGAGCAGCTCACCTATCCCGGTCAGATCAGGGTAACGGTAATCCGTGAAACGCGGGCTGTTGAATATGCTAAATAGGGGGAACGGATGAAGTCGGTTGCTGAACAGATTGCCCTGATTGAGCGGGGTATCGTTGATTTTCACTCCAAAGATGAGCTTGTCAGAAAACTTAACCGTTCTCTGGAAAGCGGGACGCCATTAATTGTTAAGGCCGGGTTTGACCCAACCGCCCCGGATCTGCATCTTGGACACACTGTCCTTATTCAGAAAATGCGGCATTTTCAGCAGCTTGGTCATAGTGTGCATTTTCTGATAGGTGATTTCACGGGGCTGATCGGTGATCCTTCAGGAAAATCAGAGACACGACCGCCGTTAACCCCTGAAGATGTGAAAAGAAATGCAGAGACCTATAAGGAGCAGATATTCAAGATTCTGGATCCGGAAAAAACCCGGGTTGTCTTTAATTCAACTTGGCTGGGCACGTTGACTTCTTTTGACATGATTAGACTCGCCTCAGAATTGACAGTTGCCAGAATGCTTGAACGGGATGATTTTAAAAAACGATTTGAGGCGAATCGTCCGATATCAATCCATGAATTCTTATATCCTCTTATTCAGGGTTATGATTCTGTGGCGATGAAGGCTGATGTTGAGCTAGGGGGTACTGATCAGCTCTTCAATCTGCTGATGGGACGTGATCTGCAACGCAGCCGGGGATTGGAACCGCAGGTGGTATTGACGGTGCCTTTGCTCGAAGGTCTGGATGGTGTTAACAAGATGAGCAAGTCGCTCGGCAACTATATAGGTATTTACGAGCCTGCAGACAGTATTTTCGGAAAGGTCATGTCGATCAGTGATGATCTCATGTTTCGTTATTATGAACTGCTCAGTGATCTTTCTCTGGCAGAAATAGAGAAAATGAAAGGTGCGATTGCAGACGGAACATTACATCCTAAAGCTGCCAAAGTTCGTCTGGCAAAAGAAATTGTGACACGGTTCCATAGCGCTGCAGCTGCAGATGAAGCTGAACGTGTTTTTGAACAGGTGTTCAGCCGTCATGAGGTTCCGGATGTTGTTGATGAGGTCAGGATAACGACCACAGAAACTGAGATGTGGATTCCGAAGCTCTTAGTGGAAGCTGGTCTTGTGAAGTCGATGTCGGATGGGCGGCGTATGATCCAGCAGCATGCGGTATCTATTGACGGGGAGCGGATAAATGATGTAAACGCTGTTGTTTCAGCAACTGGCAGTATGCTTGTCAAAGTGGGAAAACGCAGGTTCTGCCGAATCAATTTTATCTAGATTAGAATAGATATCCGGTTCAGGATAAAAAAGGGATCTCTGTAGAGAGATCCCTTTTTTGTTTAGGAGAGGAAAATCGCGATTTTTCGTCAGTGTGGTGAAATGATGTGTCCCTTCTTTTGACAGTCTTCGCAGATACCTGTAAACTCAACATGATGACCGAGAATGAGATATGGTGACGCGGTTGAAGCCCGGGCTGCAAAATCCTCAATAACAGGCATATCAATGTCGTCAACCCGACCACAGGCTGAGCACCGGATGTGGTAGTGATCGTCGGTTGTTGCGTCGAATCGTTTTTGAGTGCCTCCGACTTCGACTTTCAGAATCAT
>JAAYDD010000019.1 GCA_012729435.1 Desulfobulbus sp. | reverse complement strand
TATTTCCGATATTCCGTTCGAAGAACCGGTGGGAGCTGCACGGGTGGGTTATGTTGATGGACAGTACGTGCTCAACCCGAGCAAAAAACAGCTGGAACGCTCTGAGCTTAATCTGGTTGTTGCCGGTACTAAGACCGATGTCGTCATGGTTGAGGGCAAGGCGAGTGAACTGTCAGAGGAAATTGTCCTTGAAGGTATCTTTTTCGCCCATGCGGGAATTCAACCTCTTATTGAATTGCAACTCGAACTTCAGCGACAGGCAGGTAAGAGTAAGCGACCGGTTGTGGCGCCGCAGGTCAACACGGCGCTTAAAGAGAAGATTGAGGCCCTGGCGGCACCTGGAATGGAAGAGGTCCTGAATATTGCGGAGAAAGTGGCGCGTTCTGACCGGTATAACCAGCTGAAAGCCGAGGTCTTCTCACAGCTTGACTCCGAGTTGTGCGAGTCTGTCACCCAGGTACATGAGATTTTAGATGATTTCAGAAAAAGAGAGATGCGAAGCCGCATCGTCACCAGAGGGGAGCGACTGGACAGACGTTCTTTTGAGGATGTCCGACCAATCAGTTGTGAAGTGGGTATTCTGCCGCGAGCGCACGGCTCAGCTCTTTTTACCCGTGGAGAGACACAGGCCCTGGTCATCTGCACCCTGGGCAGTGAGCGCGATGAACAGCACCTGGAGGGACTTGGCGGCGATGTTTTTCGCCGGTTTATGCTCCACTACAACTTCCCTCCGTTCTGTGTTGGAGAGGTTCGCCCTTTACGTGGTCCGAGCCGGCGGGACATAGGCCACGGCACCCTTGCCCGCCGTGGTGTTGAAGCGGTGCTACCGCTAAACGACTCTTTTCCCTATACCTTACGAGTAGTTTCGGAAGTGCTGGAATCGAATGGGTCCTCTTCCATGGCAACTGTATGCGGCGCCAGCCTGGCATTGATGGATGCAGGTGTGCCGATTCGAACACCGGTTTCAGGGGTGGCGATGGGGTTGATCAAGGACGGTGATCAGGTGGTGGTGCTGACCGACATCATCGGTGACGAAGATCATCTCGGTGATATGGATTTCAAGGTGGTCGGTACTTCTGCCGGAATTACCGGCCTGCAAATGGACATCAAAATCAATGGCGTTGACCGGCAGATCATGTCGCAGGCTCTCACGCAGGCGAAAAAAGGCCGGCTGCACATCCTCGAGAAAATGGAGGAGGCCTTGAGCTCACCACGGGCCACGGTCTCTGAACATGCTCCGAAGTACGTGACCATGAAGATCGATCCGGACAAGATCCGTGATATCATCGGTCCCGGTGGAAAGGTTATCCGGGAGATGACAGCTGAGTTTGATTCTAAGATTGATGTCGAGGATGATGGCACAGTGAAGATCTTCAGCAACAACGTTGAGACTGCCAATGCTCTTGTTAAACGGATTCAGCAGATTACGGCGGTGCCTGAGGTCGGTCAGATCTATGAGGGGGAAGTTCGAACCATTAAGGATTTTGGTGCCTTTGTCCAGATTCTCCCCGGAACCGATGGCATGGTTCATATCTCAGAGTTGGCGAACGAGCGGGTTAAAAACGTGACTGATGTGGTAAAGGAAGGCGATATCATTAAAGTCAAGGTCCTTGAGATTGATAATCGAGGGAGAATCAGGTTGAGCCGTAAGGCCGCACTTGCAGAAGGTGAAGTATA
>JAAYDD010000237.1 GCA_012729435.1 Desulfobulbus sp. | reverse complement strand
GGCCGCCGGTGCAACCGCTTCCATCATCTCCGCCGAAAACAGAAAATCCGGTCTTCCCCTTCAATCAGTCTGATTTCTCTGTGGTGCTGCGTCCGTGGAAATACCGGCTGGTGGAGACGGGGTCTGCGGCGGCACCGGAGGTGTAGGAGGATCAGGAGCTGTGGCTTCATGAATCAAAGATTTTCCTTTATTCCAGAAATCTTTTGTCTCTTCCTTGGTAACAGACCACGCCTCCTTAGACTTTTCTCCTACTGTCTCAAATAACTCGGCGGATCCGCTCTTTGTCTTCTCCCAAATTGTGGCTGATTCCGCTTTCAGAGACTCCCAGGCTGTGCCGGCGGTTTCCTTCGTTGCATCTGCAACTGAGCTGGCAGCCTCCTTCACCTCTTTCCCTGCCTCACTCCATTTATCTGCCTGTTGCTCAGTTGTCTGTTGAGGAACCTCCCCTCCCTGCAGCGCCTGTTCCGAGGCCTGTACGGGCAGGCCGCTCAGAATTCCTGCGAGAGACAGCAGCCATAATCGCTTTATTATCTGCACCGTTTTCATTGTTCTCCTCTTTTCCTCATTCGATCACATCTGTTGCATGGTCGGTACGGATATGTATTGTTATTGCAAAATACAAGATGATACTCTATCTATAGTGTCTTGTGAAAAAGGAAAAAACCTACGCTGCTACAGTTCTTTATTACATAAATTTGACATATATGTACAATCACTTTTCCTGTATCTGAGAACTTCATCTTCCCGCTGATTCTTATGATTCGTTATCCCTTCATCCTACTTCTCCTGTGGATGGCAGCAGGTTCACCGGTGACACTGTTAGCCGATGACCGTCCCAAAACAGAAAAACAGTGGACAGTGTACGAGGCGGTCCAGCATGCGCTGGCTCACAACCCTGACATCGGAGCCGCCCTGGAACGAATCGAGGCTGCAGAGCATGACACGAGACGTGTCAAAGCCGCTCTTTATCCGCGACTTGAGGTGAGCACCGAGTATCAGCGTACCAACAACCCGATGTATTCATTCGGCAACATTCTCAATCAGGGAGTTTTTAACGAGACCATCAATTTCAATAACCCCGGTACCACTGACAATCTGCAGGCCAAGGCGACTGTGCAATACCGGCTGTACAACGGCGGACATGATCTGGCAGCCGTTCAGGCTGCCGATGAACGCAGCAGGATGTCGAGGTACGAACATCAGGCCGTACGGAACCGGCTTGAGTACGAGGTCGTACGCGCCTTCTATACCATTGTCCAAAGTGAAAACACGGTAAAAATCAGGCAGTCTGCAGTTGAAGCGATAAACGCATCTTTGCAGGTGGGCCGGGCCCGTTTTGAAGAGGGCAGTCTCCTCCAGGAAGATGTGCTCGATCTTGAAGTGCAGCAGGCCAGGGCCCAAGAGCTCCATATTCTTGCCGAGCACGGTTTAGAGATAGCCAAACATATATTCCTCACGTTGCTCGGACTTCCGGGAAAAACTGTTTCTCTTGATCCAACAGTCAAACCGGAGCCGGAGGTTCCCGCCCAGCGTCATATCCATAATCGCCCGGAGCTGGCTGGTATTGCCGCACTCGTCAAGGCACAGGAAGCCCACGTGCGGCAGACCAAAGCAGCATACTTACCGGCAGCAGACGCCTTTGGCAGCGTACAGGCGGATAAAGGAACAGAGCTGGATAAAGGTTCGGGCAACTCCTGGGTAGCTGGAATCCGGCTGCACTATACCCTTTATGATGGCCGGCATGCTGAGGCATCTGTTGCCGGGGCAGAAGCCCGGTTGCGAGCTGTCAAAGAGCAGCAGCGAAAGATGGAACTCGATTGCAATCTGGAGATGGAGCAGGCTGCTCTTGCTCTGCACCGGGAAGAAGAACGACTGAAGGTAACCGGTGCAAAACTGGCTGCAGCCACTGAAAGCGCCCGTCTGGCCCGGCTTCGTTTTAAAGAGGGAACATTGCTGACCGCAGAACTTATTGATACTGAGAATCGACTTACTGATGCCCTCTTGAGTCACGATCAGGCCACAGCCGCCCGGACCATCGCAGTCGCTGATTTGCGCCGCGCCATTGGTCTGCGTCAATTCGATCAGGGGAACTGATATATGCAGAACTATTCACTTCTCTCCAAGCAACCTTTTCTCCGCAGCACCATATGGTTCTGGCTCCTCCTCATTCTTGCGGCAGGAACAGCGGCCTCAGCTCAGAAGGACGGGACACCGGTAAAGGTGCATACCGTGTCTGTCGAAAAAAAGGAGATCCCCAGCCTTACTGTGATGACGGGAACAGTACAGGCGGCTGAGCAGGCAGCCATCGCCGCAAAAGTCAGCGGCACGATAACCACTCTACCGGTCCAGCTGGGAACACGGGTCAAAAAAGGAGATCTTCTGGCCAGAATCCATGCCGAAGAGTTGTCCGCCCGTCTTCATCAGGCCGAAGCAACCCTGGCACACACCCGGCGCATCATGCAAAGAGAACAGTCTCTTCTTCAAAAACAGGCCACCACTCCGGACAGTGCAAAAACCTCGGCTGAACAGTTTGCCATTGCCCGGGCAGGATATGACGAAGCCAGAACCATGGCCGGGTACACGAGCATCACTGCTCCGTTTGATGGTGTGGTTGCTCGCAAGTTTCTGAACATCGGGGACCTGACAACACCCGGCACCGTACTGCTCCATCTTGAAAACGACCAGAGTCTTCAGATAGAGGTCGTTGTCCCGGAACGGATACTTCAGACCGTTCATAACGGTGATGAGCTCACGGTTCTTGTCGAAACGATACACTTCTCAACCAGGGGGACGGTCATCGAAATCGCACCGGCGGTGGATCCCCGCTCCCGGAGTGCTGTCATCAAACTTGCTGTTCCATCAAATCCGGCCCTTCGTTCCGGACAACTCAGTCGCGTCTTTATACCGGGCTCCGGGAAATACGGCCTCTTTGTCCCGCAAAATGCCCTGCTCCACTTCGGACAAATGGAGACGGTCTTTACTGTTGCCGATGGCAAGGCACGGCTGCGCATTGTCCGCAGCGGTATAAAAGATGGTGACATGGTGGAAATCCTGGCCGGCCTGGCTCAGGGGGAAACCGTTGTCACGACCAACAACAGACAGCTTGTTGACGGACAAATCGTACAGGTTCTGCCATGAGCACACAGAAGACCTCCCGGCTCGGTTTTGCGGGCAGCCTTGCAGCAGCCTCGGTCCACTCGAAACTCGTCCCCATTGCCCTCATTGCCTCACTGCTGCTCGGTTGTCTGGCGGTGTTCCTGCTCCCGCGGGAAGAGGAACCGCAAATCAAGGTGCCGATGATCGATGTGATGGTGACCATGCCCGGCGCCACCGCCAAGGAGGTGGAACAACGTCTGGCTGTTCCCATGGAAAAACTGCTCTATGAACTCCCCGGAATCGAGTACATCTACTCGACCTCGACACCCGGCCGGTGTCTCCTGATTGCACGTTTTTTTGTTGGAGAGGATTTAGAAAAATCGATTGTTGCTCTCAATCAGAAACTGCAGACGAATTTTGACCGTATCCCTCATGGCGTTTCCCTGCCACTGGTTAAACCACACACCATAGATGATGTGCCTGCCTTAGCGTTAACGCTGCACTCAACCCGTTACGATCACTTTACTCTGCGCCGTCTGGCCGCCGAAGTGGACGATGCGATCAAATCGATCTTTGAAGTGGCGGAAACAAAGGTCATAGGAGGAAATCGCCGGCAGATACGGGTACTGTTTGATCCGGTGCAGCTTGAAGCCCGCCGTCTGAGCCCGGCTGATCTGATCCGGCATCTTCAACAGGCCAACCGCCAGTCCATGGCCGGCGCATTACAAGCCGAAAACACCGAGCTGCTGATCCAGGCCGGCACCTTTCTCGAAACAGTTGAAGATTTCAATCAGGTGGTTGTCGGCGTACACAACAATGCACCGGTATACCTCCACGAGATCGCCACCATCCTCGACGGCCCTGAAGAGCCGCAATCCTACGTGCTTTTCGGCGAACAGGGACGTACTATTGAACCTGCGGTGACGCTGTCCATAGCCAAACGACCGGGTGCCAACACCGTTGACGTGGTGGAAACGGTCCTGCATAAGGTTGACAGCCTCAAGGGAACGCTGATCCCGCAAGATGTCGAGGTTACCATTACCCGTGATTACGGAGCCACGGCAGCCGAGAAATCCAATGAACTTCTCCTTCATATGGGAATAGCTGTTTTCGGTGTCGTGCTGCTCATTCTCCTGTTTCTGGGATGGCGTGAATCAGTCGTGGTGCTGATCGCCATTCCATCCACCCTTTCACTCACCCTGCTCATCTTCTACCTCTACGGATATACCCTGAACCGTATCACCCTCTTTGCCCTGATCTTTTCAATCGGCATCCTCGTGGATGATGCCATCGTGGTTGTGGAAAATATTGTCCGTCATATCCGTCTTCAGGGTCACAGACAGATCTCTTTACGGGACATTGCCGTAACCGCTGTCATTGAAGTCGGCAACCCGACGACTCTCGCCACCTGGGCAGTCATTGCCGCTATTTTGCCCATGGCCTTTGTCGGCGGCATGATGGGACCATATATGCGTCCCATTCCCATCGGTGCCTCGGCAGCCATGATCTTCTCCCTCCTGATTGCCTTTACCGTCACCCCCTGGGCAGCGATCCACATCCTGCATCGACCCGCAAAAGACGATCCGGATAAAGGGCACGATCCGGATCATGCCCCTGACGACTGGTTTACCCGGCTCTATCACCGGGTTATGGATCCCTTGCTTGCCCATGCCAGGTGGCGGTTTCTTTTCTTTCTCCTCATTCTCGTGCTGCTTCTGGCCTCCTGTTCACTGCTGTTCTTCGGTGGCGTAAAGGTAAAGATGCTGCCCTTTGACAACAAATCAGAATTTCAAATTATTTTAGATATGCCGGAGGGCTCCACGCTGGAGCAGACTGCCCGGGTGGCCATGGAAATGGCCGAGGTGGTGTCCCGGGAACCTGAGGTGACTCACTATCAACTGTATGCAGGCACTGCCTCTCCCTTTAACTTCAACGGACTGGTGCGCCACTACTTTCTCCGCACCGGATCCACCGTGGCAGATGTGCAGGTCAACCTGAAGGCCAAGGGAGATCGAAACAGACAAAGCCATGAGATAGCCAAGCGCGTTCGTCCGGAGATTGCTCAAATTGCTGCCAAATACGGTGCTGCAGTAGCTGTTGCGGAAGTTCCTCCAGGTCCGCCGGTGTTGCAGACTCTGGTTGCCGAGGTGTACGGACCGGACGAGGAGAACCGGGTAAAACTGGCAACCGTCGTCAAAGATATCTTTACCGGTACCGGAGGCGTGGTTGATGTTGACTGGTACCGGGAGCAGGAACGAACGAAGCTCGTTCTTGAAGTTGACAGAGAAAAGGCCGCCCTCAACGGGCTTTCCGAGGCAGAGATCACTCAAACCGTTGAAATGGCACTCACCGGACGATCTGTTGATCTGTTTCACCAGCCCAAAGATAAAGAGGAGATCGATGTTCTTGTCCGACTGCCACAGGAGCAGCGGGCGCGAGTTGAAGACATCCTGGCCATACAGATACGTCCGCAGGCTGACCCGGAGGCACCTCTCGTCCCGCTGGGCGAGCTTGTCCGTGTGCGGGAACAGACGGTTGATCAACCTATTTACCGTAAAAACCTGAAACCGGTGATCCATGTGCTCGGTGATGTGGCCGGAGCTGCTGAAAGCCCTGTTTATCCGATTCTCCAGATGAACAAAGAGCTTTCACAGCTCAATGCGGCTCACTTCGGAGGTCAGGACGGGCCGATCGCCATACACAACCTGACGCAACCCTTCCTGGAAAGCGAACCGGCAATAAAATGGGATGGTGAATGGCACATCACCCTGGAGGTCTTTCGTGACCTTGGTCTCGCATTCTGTGCGGTGATGGTGCTCATCTACATGCTGATGGTCGGTTGGTTCAAAGACTATATCACACCGCTTGTGGTCATGGCGGCGATTCCCTTCTCCTTGATCGGAATTCTGCCTGCACACTGGGGGCTGAATGCCTTTTTTACCGCCACCTCTATGATCGGCTTCATGGCCGGAGCCGGGATAGTGGTGCGAAATTCGATCATTCTGGTCGATTTTATCGAACTCCGTCTCAGCCACGGCCTGGGACTTGCCGAAGCAGTCGTTGAAGCCGGGGCTATCCGTTTCCGCCCCATGCTGCTCACAGCTCTGGCTCTTGTGGTTGGAGCAGCGGTTATCCTTGCTGATCCAATTTTCCAGGGTCTGGCCATTGCCCTGATGTTCGGAGAGGTTGCTTCACTGCTCATCAGTCGAATGGCGGTACCGGTACTGTACTACATGGTCAAAGCAAGGAAAATGACACGTACAATACCGGGCGGCGGTCATGCGGTGTAAACAAACAACCATGCAACTGAAGAACTTCCGTACAACAGCTGCCGGAAACAAAACAGCGAGGGCTGAAACGGATATTCAGACCTTCATTGGACAAGAAAACATACTGCCAGGATAAATAATATTCATCTTCATACAGCATGAGATACCGTCGACACACATCGGTCAGAGTATCTGCTTCTCTGTTGTCTTGAAGAAAATTCAATTACCCCCGATATTTGCGATAACTCCGGCAGTTTGCTGTTTACGAGTCACAGAAATTCAGCTATGCAGCTGCGTGGCAGAAACCGGATGACCACCTGCCGGATGGTCCAGACGTATCTGGCTGCTTGCATCCGCATGTTCAAAAAGACGCGGGCAAAGGCCTGCCACCCGTATCAACCCAGCCTATCAACCACTGCCCGTTATCCCGTATGCTCAGCACACCGCCGAAAGCCAGAAAACGAAAAAAACAACCGTTACGATTCGCCGCCACCTGTGCCTCCGGACTGGAAGAGCTGGTGGAGGACGAGATTGAGAAATTCGGAGGGACGGCGATCACAAGACAGCAGGGAGCCATCACCTGGACAGGCAGCCTGGAAACAGGATATCGGGCCTGTCTCTGGTCACGATTCGCCTCGCGGATCCTCCTCGAACTGGCCCGGTTTGAAGTATCTGACCCGGACGCCTTATACACCCATGCCGCTACTGTCCGCTGGGACGATCATTTTACCGCAAAATCCACCTTTGCTGTGCACACCACCCTTGTCAGCGCAGCCATCAGTCATAGTCAGTATGCCACCCTGCGGGTCAAGGATGCTGTTGTTGATCAGTTTCGCAGGCAAACCGGCAGGCGTCCGGATGTGAATATCAGCAACCCCGATATCCGGCTCAATCTCCATGTCCAGGGCACAGACGCCTCCCTCTCCCTTGATCTGTCGGGAGAAAGCCTTCATCGCAGAGGATACCGCACCGGTGGCGGCGAAGCCCCGCTCAAGGAGACTCTGGCTGCAGCCATTGTCCACTTCTCCGGCTGGCTGCAACGGACCAGCGATGAACCGATTCTGCTTGATCCGATGTGCGGCAGCGGAACCCTGCTCATCGAAGCAGCACTCATGATCAGCAACAGCGCTCCAGGGCTGTTACGCAAGACCTTTGGGTTCTCGAGGTGGAACAAACACGATCATCTCCTCTGGGAACGGCTGGTCCAGGAAGCACTTGATCAGGAAAACAGAAGTATACCCAAGGTCTGGCCGCAGCTTATCGGTTACGATGCTGACCCGAAGGCCGTGGCTGCAGCACGGAAAAACGCAGTTGCCGCCGGGCTGCGTGATGTCATTGTGATTCAACATCGACAGCTGGCCCGTTTACATTCTCCCGGGCCGCACGGCTGTCTGCTGACCAACCCTCCGTATGGTGAACGGCTTGCTGATAAAGAGGCGGTCAAGTACCTGTACCGTTGCCTGGGGCGGATCTACCATACCGGCTTTTCCGGATGGACCATCGGTTTTTTTACTGCCAACCCCGATCTGGCGGAAATGCTTGGTGTACAGTGGGCGGATCGCCGCCGTCTGTACAACGGCCCGATCAGATGCCAGTTACTCACCGGTAAAGAGAGTAAACTGACAGAGAAACAGGAACCTGGATGGACTCTGACACAACCGGCTCCCGGAACCGGCGGAGAGGATTTTGCTCACAGACTGATAAAAAACTGGTCAGCGCTGCTCCCATGGACCCAAAGAGAGGACATCTCCTGTTTTCGTCTGTATGATGCCGACATGCCCGAGTACAATCTGGCAGTTGATATCTACGAAGGGTGGATCCATGTTCAGGAGTATGCAGCGCCGTCTTCTGTTGATATGCAGAAGGCAAAACAGCGCTTTAACCTTGCCCTGGATGTGATCCGCTCTCTCTTTTCCCTGCCCCGCGGCCGGCTGTTTATTAAAACCAGAAAAAAACAGAAAGGAACACAGCAGTATCAAAAGACATCCGACACCGGTGCACTGTACGAGGTCCGGGAAGGGGGTGCACGTTTTCTGGTGAACTTCACCGACTATCTCGACACCGGACTCTTTCTTGATCACCGGCTGACAAGGGCACGGCTTAAAAAGCTGGCCCAGGGAAAAACATTTCTTAATCTCTTCGGCTATACAGGGACGGCAACAGTGTACGCAGCCATGGGGGGGGCGGTATCCACAACAACTGTCGATATTTCCGACACCTACCTTTCCAGAGCCAGAGCCAATCTGGCTCTGAACGGCTATGGCGGCCCGCTCCATCAGACTGTTCAAGCCGACTGTCTGGACTGGCTGAAAACAGCGTCGGAACGATTCGGGGTTATTTTTGTTGATCCGCCGACTTTTTCCAACTCCCGGCACCGCCGCCAGGTCTTTGACATTCAAAAAG
The DNA here is from genome assembly GCA_012729435.1 of Desulfobulbus sp. Classification (GTDB taxonomy): domain Bacteria; phylum Desulfobacterota; class Desulfobulbia; order Desulfobulbales; family Desulfobulbaceae; genus Desulfobulbus. The sequence goes on along the minus strand of JAAYDD010000237.1, from coordinate 128 downwards.
AGGCTCTTCGTCGTTTCAAGTGGATTTCAGAAGATGCTGGATAGGCGCGGCCAGCAGGTAGATGATGCTGATGAACGTGTCATCGTTGCGGTATCCCCTGGCCCGGCATTTGGCGGCCTGGAAGATGC
>JAAYDD010000236.1 GCA_012729435.1 Desulfobulbus sp. | reverse complement strand
TAGAGACCGGTGGTCCATCCGGCAGAAGCTGCTGTTCGGTAACCTGTCTCTTGTCACCTGCATGCCGGTTGTCTGCGCAGTTGTTATGTATCTGGTGTCAAGTCAGTGGTCCCGGAGCATTGAGCAGGATCTGGAAGCAGCGGGAGCGGGCGTTGTCAAATCCATGGAACTGGTGCTGGACAATGCGGTTATTCGCTATGTCAATGATATAACAAAACAGAATGTCTATCAGGCAGCCCGTGAGGCGGGTCTTGCGCAACAGGATGGTGTAGCGGTTTCAACGGAAAGTAAACAGTTGTTTGTCGAGAGTCTTGAAACAAAACGTATCGGCAGCACCGGTTTCCTGATGGGTTTTGATGGTAAAGGGGTTGTGCAGTTTCATCCTGACAGGGATTTGCCGGGTAAAGAGATTCTGGATGTGCCGGAATATCAGCAATTCCGGTCGTTCTTCAAAGAACAGATGCTGGAAAAACCGGAAAATCCTGTCAGTCATCGACATCTCATGGACATTTGGCAGGGACAGGCCAGAGGACTTGTTCTCTTGTATTTCAAACCCTGTGACTGGTTTATCGTCGGCATCTGGTATCCGGAAGAGATTGTCCGGTTTGTTGACCTTCTTCCTTTGAAAGAGTGGATGGGTAATGTTCGCTACGGACGATCCGGTGTTGCTTTTCTGCTCGATAATAACGGGAAGGCTGTGCTCCATCCGCTGTTAAAGGAAGAGGCGATCGAAGTGTTGGCTGCACGTATTGTGGCTCTTCCGGCCTGGATATCAGCGGAAAAAAACCGGACGGTACGTGTTCAATGGCAGGAGGCGTCAGAACAAAGCGATACTGAGCAGCTTCTTTATTTGAGCCGTCTGCCCAGTTACGGTATGACGGCCGGCATAATAACAGCATCAAGATCTGTGTTTGCCGATTCCAGGACAACCTGTCTGGTGGCTGTTCTATCGCTGCTCACTGTGACATTTCTGGCCGCAGTCTCTACAGTTGTACTGAATGTCAGGGTCCTCTCACCACTAGGACAGATGTTACAACAGGTGTCTTTATCCGGTCATGATCCGGTCGGGTTCCGTGGCAATGAGGTCAGTGTCCTCCGCCGTATCCTCACAGAGCTGGAACGCTGTGCAAAACAACTTAAACAGGATAAAGACAGACTTGCTGTTGAGACCCACCGACGGAAGAGTGCCGAGGCCTTTCTGCAAATTTATAAACGGATTTTTGACAGTGCAGGCGAAGGGATGATGATTACGGATGGTACCGGCAGGATCCTGGCAGTCAATGAATCCTTTACAGCCATCACCGGGTATCCGCAGGCAGAAGTTATCAGCCGGAACCCCAGCACACTTCAATCCGGACAGCATGGTGCTGAGTTTTATGCGCAGATGTGGCAGTCGCTTAACGAGAAAGGTGTGTGGGAAGGAGAGATCTGGAACCGGAAAAAGGATGGTACCATCTACCCGCAATGGCTGACCATTAACAGACTGCAGGGCGATAACAGTGAGGTCATCCATTATTTTGCCTCGTTTTATGAGATAGGTGAGCTGAAGAAGCGGGAGAAGCAGATCGCCTTCATGGCAAACTACGATATTTTAACCCGATTGCCCAATCGCTTGTATTTTGAGCAAAAACTGACAAGAAGTCTGAGCCGCGCCAAACGTGACGGTGCAAAGCTGGCACTCCTCTATATTGATCTTGATAACTTCAAGAATATCAATGACGATGGACCCGTAAAAACATCGACCGCCATTTCTGCCTGATTCAAGCCGACAGATGGGAAAGTTGGCGCATCGCAACGATTTTCCGGGATCGTTGCCAAACAAGCTCTTTGAAAAGGCTCCAACCGGC
>JAAYDD010000235.1 GCA_012729435.1 Desulfobulbus sp. | reverse complement strand
GAAAAGAAGCAGTTGCTCGAACAGGCCGCCCTTGGCATGCAGACCATTATGCGTGACGGTCCGATCTCCGCCGACACCTGGTCGGATCGTGATCGCTGTCTGCAGTGGGTCTGTGAATCAGTTCTCCTTGGAAATGAGGCAACTGAGCATGGCTTTGTCAGTCAGGCACTGAAAAAGGCCGGGTTAACCTCGCCACACGCCGGTTATGAACTTCTGGTAAAAGCCGGCATCTGGGATCGTGACGAAAACATCACTCTTCTTCGTTCGGATCAACCGGTCGACTTCCCTGATACATGTCTGGATATCACTGAAAATCTCCACGAACCCAGTGCAGAAGAACTTCTCTGTGACTCTAAACGCAAAGACCTTCGATTCCTGAACACTTTCACCATTGATGGTTCAGCGACACGCGATTTTGATGACGCCATCCATATACGCAAAAAGGAGGACGGGTTAATCGAAGTGGGCATTCATATCACTGATGCCACCTGCCATATCCCGATCAAAAGTCCTTTATTTACCGAGGCCAGGGAAAGGGCGACTTCCATCTATTTCCCGGAAGGCCACATCCCCATGTTGCCGCAAAGGCTGTCATTTGATCTGGGGAGCCTTGTCCAGGGAAAGATCCGGCCCACCATCAGTTTTCTTGTCACATTCACACTGGACGGAACTCAGGTTCACTCATCCATCACGCCCGCCGTTATCGAGGTCAAGCGTCAGCTAAGTTACCGGGAAGTGGATGCGGCCATCAATCAGGAGCCAGGTCTGGCACTGCTCCATCGTTTCTGTCAGCAGCTCCGCCAACAGCGTGTTGAACGCGGGGCGCTGCTCCTCTCGCTTCCGGATGTCAATATTGACATTCGTGATCGGGATCACATCCAGGTACATCTCACCACAGTGGATACCCCTGCCCGCAACCTTGTTTCTGAACTGATGATTCTGGCTAACAGTCTCGCCGCCTCGTATCTGGCTGCACGCGAAGCACCCGGGCTGTTCCGTTCACAGGCTCCTCCAAGAAAACGAATCATCTCCGGAATTCAAAACAGCCTTGCCGACATTGTTCACCAGCGACGTTATATTGCCAGGGGCGAACTTACAGCCTATCCTAAGCCGCACAGCGGCCTGGGTCTTAACTGCTATACGACTGTCACCTCACCAATCCGCCGGTTCCTTGATCTCGCCATGCAGCACCAGCTCAGCCATATGCTCCACGGCAAGGGCATCCTTTTTTCAACGGAAGAATGCAAAACATTTACAGGCATCATCCAGCAGAAGCTTGGACGGGCCAATGCCCTGCGACAGCAACGGCACCGATATTGGATTCTTCGCTACCTCGCACCTAAAGAGGGACAGCTGATCAATGCCCTGGTAGGAGGAGTCGGGCCAAAACGTGTCAACCTGCTGTTGTGTGACTGTCTGTTTGATGTTGATTTACCGCTGAACCCGGCCTTTCCTGTGTCACCGGGTGACACTGTTCGTATCAGACTTACCCGGGTCCGCCCGTTAGACAATATACTGCGGGTCGACTGGTAACTGCCGCGGTTTGGATGGCTTGAGACTTTTCTATCTCCACGAGCAATCATTTCCTCAGACGCCGCTATTGCTCTGATGAAAACGGGCAGTGCGACGGTCCAACTTCACAACATGAGACCGGTCCTTGTGATGGACAAAAGAGCGCTGATCAATTATAAACTTTCCGTAAGCTCTTTTTGTCTCATCTTCCATGAATAAAACTGGGAGCCCTGTTCGCTTCAACATGAAACACGTCGCCTTCCGACTGGTAACCTTTACTTGCCTCGCCCTGTTGTTTCTGGCCTCATCCACTTTTGCCAAACAGGACAGCTCTCCGGAAATAAAAGATATTATTGTCACCACCTCAGAAACAGATCTCCTGCTGTTTGCCACCGTTAAAAACGGATTCACCGGGAGAATGCTTGAAGATCTCGAAAATGGTATTCCCATCGAATTTGTCTACCAGTTAGAGCTGGTTATGACCGGCAATCGGTTCTTTGACACCACTTTGGTGGAGTCAACAATTACACACACCTTACTCTACGATGAAACAGCCAAAATATATCGAATTACCTTTTCCGAAGCGCCTGACAGACCTCTTTCCACCACCGATCTCTCCGAGGCCAAACAGCTCATGGCCGAACTGAACGGTGTCAAGATTATCCCTCTGAAAAAACTTGTGCTTGATGCCCCTTATGCTATTCACTTTAAGGTGACTTTACAAAAAGGTGCACTCCCTTTGGGTATGCATCGCTTCCTGCCCTTCTCTTCGCTCTGGAATTTTGAAACCGACTGGCGAACCATCGAATTCAGATACTGATATCCGGGACTAAAAATGCTTACCGCTGATCAGAAGAAAAAAAAACAGCGACTTGTCCGGCTCGTCATCGGTTTTTGCGCCCTTCTGATACCACTCTTAGGATACGTACAACACGGACTGCTGACCGGTCAGTTCAATCTTCCCATCTCCAGTACTATCCTGATCTTCGCATTAATCAATATCAACGGCCTGCTGCTGTTGCTCATGCTCTATCTTGTCCTGCGCAATCTTGTGGAACTTGTTTTCGAGCGCAGACAAAATATTCTTGGCGCACGTCTGCGGACCCGCCTTGTTATATGTTTCATCTCACTTTCTTTTATCCCCACCGCCATTCTGTTTTTCGTTGCTCTTCGTTTTATCTCCACCTCAATGGAGTACTGGTTCAATGCCCAGATAGAGGAGTCGCTGCAGGCATCATTACAACTTTCTCAAACCATTATTCATGACAGCGGAAATCAGGCAGAATATACGGGCCGACAACTGGCTGCCATCCTCGAAAGCGGTGCGGTCAACTTAAATAACCTGCCTGCACTTGAGCGTTTTTTCAGTAAAATTATCGCCATTAATTCAGAAGGCGCCCCGGACAGTTTACTGCTCCTTAACAGTGAGCATGAAACCATCCTCTCCCTTGTCGGCCCCCGGCTCCAGGGAATAGCCTATCCTGCCCCTCCCTCT
>JAAYDD010000234.1 GCA_012729435.1 Desulfobulbus sp. | reverse complement strand
TTTCATCCGCCAGACATTGGGAGTCATGAACAAAATGATGATTGCCCACTCCCACCAGCCGAACACCCAGTGAACATGAGCAGTTCCCCCAAGCGCTGACCACCAGGGAGGATTGAGCACCGCTCCCGGATAAACCACGCCAAAAAACGGGACAATGAGGACAGTATAGAAAAAAAGCGTAACCGCTGTTGCCCAGCCGATTTCCGCCAGTCCCTTGGCCGGTTGTTTCAGATCAGAAGGCATGATCGGCCATTTACTGAAAAAAATAGTAAAAACCGGATAGGAATAGAAACCGATGAGCACAAAACACACAACGGCCACCCGGGCCAGTTGACCGGCAGCTCCAGCAGCTGCTGTATTCGGCAGCCTCCCGGCTGCATTGGCCGCCTCCAGACCGTAATAACTCAGGAAGTTAAATCCTGTACCAAGTACCCGGTAAAAGAGGACATCAATGACAAACCAGACCAACACGATGTTGGCAAGTGTCATGACAATACCGCGTACCGGCTGCTTGAGATTTTGAAACGGCCAGTCACCGAGAAACATGTGCTGCCATAATCCGACTAAGATCATCATGGCCAAAAACATAACGAACGGATAGGGAAACCAACCGATCGGCCCTCGCGGATCACTGAATATGTACCAGGTAACCAGTGCCAATGCCAAAAAACAACAGAACGAAAGAATACCGGTCAGGGGCTGGCCCCAACGCGGTTTCAGTGTTTCTCCGGCCATACATCTCTCCTTGTTTGTAAAGTGTTCAACTGCTTTCTTCATCTCTTGCCGAACCAACAAACAAACCGCCCGTTATCAGATTTTCCTCCTGTCTCGCCCTCCTCTTTCAGATGCTGTTACTGTGGAATACTTCAGCCTTCAATTTTCACGGCAGGCAGCTGCAACCCCGGACACGCCTTCTCTGTCTGCTGAAACCGCCCTGATAACAAGGCCCGACATCACGACCGGATCATCGTTTCACAATCATGGCCACAGCCTCACCGCCGCCGAGGCACAGGGAAACCAGACCCCGCTTCTTGTCCTGACGGATCATCTCATGAAGAAGCGTCACCAGCAGACGACAGCCGCTGGCACCGATGGGATGCCCAAGTGCAACACTGCCGCCATTGACATTGACTTTTGCTGCATCAAGTTCCAGGGCTTTTAAAACAGCCACAGTGGACCCGCTGAATGCCTCATTGATTTCATACAGATCAATATCCTCTTTGGTGAGTCCTTCCTTTTCAAGGCATTTGGGGACCGCCCAGATGGGAGCCACCAGTACGTACTTCATATCAATACCATACGAAGCCTGTGCACCGACGGTGGCAAGGATGGTGCATCCCAGCGATTCGGCCTTATCCCGGCTCATCACCACCACCGCAGCAGCACCGTCGCTGATGATGGAGGCGTTCCCGGCGGTGGTCACTCCGCCCTGTTTGAAGGCGGGCTTCATCTTGCCGAGCTGTTCAAAGCTTGTTTCCTGCGGGCATTCATCCTGCCAGAACACTTTCGGTTCTCCACGGCGTTGCGGAATCTCTACAGCCATAATCTCGTCCTCAAACTTGCCGGCCGCCTGGGCTGCCAGGGTGCGGCGGTAGGATTCAGCAGCATACCGGTCCTGATCTTCACGGCTGACCTTATAGCGCTCGGAACAGAGTTCGTTGGAAATACCCATGTGAAAGTCGTTGACTATATCCCAGAGGCCGTCATGCACCATATGGTCATGCATGGTGGCATCTCCCATGCGGTATCCGAAACGAGCCTTTTTGAGAAAATATGGCGCCATACTCATATTTTCCATGCCACCGGCGACAACCACCTCGGCATCTCCAACCTGAATGGCCTGAGCGGCCATCATCACTGCCTTTAAGCCGGAGCCGCAGACTTTATTGATGGTAACGGCCTCAGTCTCCCAGGGCATTCCGGCCTGAACTGCAGCCTGTTTCGCCGGATTCTGACCGTAGCCACAGGGCAGGACCATACCCATAATGGTTTCATCAACCTCTTCTTTGGCAATACCGGCTCGACGCACCGCCTCTGCCATAACCAATGCACCCAGCCGGGTGGCACCGACAGAGGCCAGCGAACCATTAAAACTACCAAGCGGTGTCCGGACCGCACTGACAATCACTGCTTCACGCATGCTGCTTTCCTTCCTTCCGAAAATCGGGTTCTGTATTGATATTGTTCTTCAGTAAACCAGGGTGCATTCCTTCATCTCTGCACCCGTTCATATTTTTCACGGGTCGACATAACATTTACCGGTTTTTATACAAGGGTTTTCTCTTTTCCATGTACGCTCGAACACCCTCCTTCTGATCTTCAGAGGTGAAAAGAGACTCAAGAAGGCGCGACGCATATTCAACCGCAGAGTTCAATGGCATGTCAAAGCCTCCATTGACCGCCATCTTGGCTGCTCTGAGGGCAAGAGCCGGATAACCGGCGATTTTTTCCGCCAGCAGCCTTGTCTCCTCAAGAACACACTCAGACGGAACAATCCTGTTCACCAGGCAGAGACGGTGCGCCTCCTCAGCATCAATACGGGTGCCGGTGTAGAGAAGTTCCTTCGCCTTTGCCATGCCGATAAGCCGTGGCAACCGTTGCGTGCCGCCGCAGCAGGGTATCATGCCGATTTTAATTTCCGGATAGCCGAAGGTGGCATTAACGGAAGCGATCCGGAGATCACAGGCGAGGGCCAATTCAAGTCCTGCGCCAAGGGCAAAACCGGAGATGGCTGCAAGGACCGGCTGTTCTAAACGGTCCAGACGGGCGAAAAGAATCTGGATCTGCTTGAAATACCGGCGTGCCGCGACCGGGGTGTCAATGAACTCAAGATCACGGAAATCGATGCCGGCACCAAAGCAGTGCTCACCGCCGGTCATGATAACAGCCCTTATCTCTTCATCCTGTTCGATAACGGCCAACACCTTCATCAACTCGCTGACCATCAGACTGTCCAGGATGTTCAATGTTTCAGGGCGATTTAAAGTGATGACCGCCAGTCCGTTTTTCTTGTGAAAGAGAATGGTTCGGAATCTCGTGCTCATCTTTCGTGTCCGGATTACCAGATCGTCGTGCCGTACCTTTGTGCGGAGCTTGCCGGGCTGTGCAAGAAGTAAAATCAGCCGTCTCCTCTCAGCTGGAAATCATTGGAAGCACTTACTTAAAGCACATGGCGTGCCACAAATCGTATCAGTGTAACAAGTTGAAATAATAACAAAAAATGAATCAATTCCCAAAAGTGCGGAACATCAGTGCAGCAAATGCTACAGGCGATGATGAAAAATGAGAGTCACAGCTCCGACAGACAACAAATAAAGTGCACGAAATCAGGGAGATGCTCTCTGTGCAGGATATGCTGCACCGGAGGCATCCGTTAATGCAGCAAAGATGGCGGGGAGTACGGAGAGGTTGATGCCCTCAGACAGTGATACCGTGTTTTTCGATGCGATAGAGCAGGGTCGGCCGGGAGATACCCAGCAGTCTGGCAGCTCTTGTTTTATTGTTGCCGGTTGCCTCCAGAGCTTGAATTATAAGCTGTTTCGTCAGCTGTTCGAGGTCCAGTCCGTCGGGTGGGAGAGTGATGGAGAAATCAGCGGTATGCTGGCCGGAGTGATGAGGAAAGGCAAGGAAGGCAAGGTGTGCGGCATCGATATGTCTTCCCTCCTCCATCAGCACCACCCGCTCCACGGCATTTTTTAATTCCCGAATGTTACCCCGCCATGGATACTGCACCAGCATTTTCCGGGCTTCAGGTGTGATACCGCAAAAATTCTTTCCGAACTTTTCGTTAAACTTCTGCATAAAAAACAGCGTTAACGGGATGATATCAGCTCGACGCTCAGCAAGAGAAGGAACGATTATCCGGGCCACATTAAGGCGGTAAAAAAGGTCTTCACGAAAGGTTCCGGCTGCCACCTGCTCACTCAAACTCTTGTTTGTGGCCGCAATCACCCGGACATCGACCTTCTTCTTGCGAGTGCCGCCGACCGAATAAAATTCGCGTTCTTCTAAAAAACGCAGGAACTTCACCTGAGCGGCAGGGTGCAGCTCACTCACCTCATCAAGGAGCAGGGTCCCACTGTCGGCCATTTCAATCTTTCCCTGTTTGCCCTCCTGTAATCCTCCGGTAAAGGTGCCTTTCTCATATCCAAACAGCTCACTCTCAAGTAATTCCTTGCTGATTGCACCGCAGTTGATACCGATAAAGGGTTTATCAAACCGACTGCTCCGATGATGAATCATGCGGGCTACGACCTCCTTGCCCACCCCGCTTTCCCCCTCAATCAGAACAGTAGTGTCGTAACCTTTGGCCACCTTATCGGCAAACTCCAGAACCTTTTTAAACCCTTCACTTTCACCGACAATATTTTCAATGTTGAATCTTTTACGGTAGACGCGCCGCAACTCTTCAACTTCCTTCTTTAAACGCAACGTTTCCAGGGCTTTTTCGATCACCAGTTCAAACATCTCGATCTCCAGAGGTTTGACCAGATAATCATATCCGCCTTTTTTCATCGAGGTGATAACGGTTTTGATGTCCTCAAAGGCTGTCATCATAATGACGAGGAGTTCAGGACGCATGGCTTTCAGCCGATCGAGGGTTTCGATGCCGTCCATGCCCGGCAGACGAATATCAAGCAGTACCAGATCAACAGATTGCTGTGTCAATAAACGAAGCGCCTCTTCACCGCTTCCGGCAATAAGTGGTTCATACTTCTCTGAAAGGATAGCATGCAGAGAGTTTTGCAGTAGTTTGTCGTCATCGACAATCAGGATCTTATACCGGTACATAACCGTACTCCTTGCACAGTCTGGTCGGGAAACGGAGGATGAAGGTTGTACCGTGATTCTGTTCACTGATCACATCAATCGATGCTCCGTGCTGTTCCATGATTTTATGGACAATGGAAAGCCCGAGACCGGTGCCTTCGGCTTTTGTTGTGAAAAAAGGGTTAAAGATCCGTGAGAGGTGTTCCTTGGGAATACCGCATCCCTGGTCAGAAATTCTGAGTAAAATATGATCTCTCTGTTTTTTCGATCCTTTTTCATGAACACCGGCAATGGAGATGGTACCGCCTTCCGGCATGGCCTCCATGCTGTTAAGCAAAAGGTTAACGAGCACCTGCTGGATCTGATGAGCATCAAAGACGGCCAACGGCAGACTGTGCTGCAGTTCTAAGGCCACCTTCACCTTCTTCTTCTTAAGCTGGGAATCCATCAGACTGACAGCACCCTCAATGACACGGGGTAACGAGTCGTTCTGTAAACTGGGCAGCGAAGGTTTGGCAAATCCGAGCATGCCTTTGACCAGTGTCCGGATCCGATCGATTCCCTCCTGGGTGTCGTCAAGCAGCCGCCGGGCGGCATCAGACGATACACCTTTCTTTGCAAGCAGCTGAACATTAAAGTTGATACTCGTCAGCGGGTTTCTGATCTCATGGGCGATGCCGGCGGAAACCTGACCTAAAGAGGTGAGACGGTCGAGACGTCTGATGAGCTCTTCGGTTTTCTTCTCCTCTGTCAAATCGCGGACAATGAGCATTGCACCGATCAGGCTTCCCTGATGCGTCCGTAACAGTGACGAGGTAATGCCAAGGATAACAGGGGTGCCGTCCCTGCCGATCTGGTGAATCTCCTTTCTGTTCACCACCGCATGATCATCAAGAGCAAGCGTAATAATTCTGACGATCTCCGCCGGGAACAGCTCACCGACCTGCACCCCGAGCACGTCCTTCCGGCGCAGACGAAAGAGTTCCTCCGTCCGCCGGTTGATAGAGGTGACCTCCTTTTTTAAATTGATGGTGATCATGCTGTTTGGTGAACTCTCTAAAATGTTTTCGCGGAAGTTCCGCTCGGTCATCACCTGTCCGTACAACCGCGCGTTTCTGATAAGACTTGCCGCATGACCGGCATAGATGAGAAGAAGCTTGAGGTCATCCTCGGAAAATGCTGCCCGTACATCACTTGTAACCTGAAGCACTCCTATGGTTCGTTTGTCACTGTTCAACGGTACGGCAAGTTGAGAAACGACGCTGGTAAACACAGACCGATACCGCGGATCTTCATTCACATCATCCACCAAAATCGGCTTGCCGGATTTTGCCACCCGGCCGACAAGGCCTACTCCGTTTTTAAAGTGAACAGATCGTGTTTCTAGGGCATCAACCCCCCGTGCGGCAGCAATGGTTAAAGACTTCCCGTCTTCGTCAAACAGATAGAGGAGACCACCCTTCGCTTTACTGATCTTTCGGGCACTTGTACATATGACCTGACACAGTTTATTAAGATTCAGGGCTGAACTTGTCTTTTTACTGATCTCCTGCAAGGTTAACAACTGCTTGATCTTCCGCTTGTTCTGTTCCTGCAGCCGGGCATTTTCAATAAAGATACTCGCCTGGTTGGCAAAGGTGGTGAGAATGTTGATATCCCGCTTGGTAAGAGTCAGTTTGATGTCATCCTTGTCCGCAGTGATCAGACCGATGATTCTGCTCTTGATCTTAAGAGGGACCGCGATTGTTGAAACCCGTCGCATGATCCGGCTGACTTCACGATCAATCGGAGTTAACGCCGGATCACTTTCATAATCTTTGACATAAACAGTTTTTCCGTAAAGAGCGACCCGGGTTTCAACACAGTCATGATCTTTCAGCCGATACGGCAGCTGAAGCGCCCGTTCCGTATCCTGGGGATTGAAACCGTGTATATAACGGCATTCGAGTAATTCCCGGTCCCTGTCCGTTAAAAAAATGGCGAGCCGGGTAAAACCGAAAACCTCGGTTGTCTCTTTGACGATCAGAGTCAATACAGTATCCAGTGAAATGGAACGGGTCAGAAGGCTCGAGATCTTATGGATCGAGCTGAGAAGTCTGTCTCTGGTCCGAAGATCTTCCAGACAGTCCACTACACCCCTGTGAACGTGTTGTACATTCATAATGGCCAATCAATAATGGGCAGATGGTTCTTGTTGACTCAGATGCCGACTCCACCGATGTTTTTTAATTCTACTCTCCTTTGTTCTGATCATTCCGGGGTATCAAACCAGTCGATACAGGTACTGTCGATAAAAAAAAGAGGCCGCCTTCTCTCCCTCTTTCCGTGCGGCCGCTGATCAGTTCCTGTCGTATACCGACTTCAGGACACCGGATGTGTTGTCAGGCAGTGTTGGGCATGGTATAAGCCCTCAGCTCAAACATAACGCCGTTGCATGAGCACCCTACTCATAAACACAAAACCATGAGGAGAACAACATCCATGGAACGCACCTTTGCCATTATTAAACCAAATGCCTTTATTGCTGGAAACGCCGGTAAGATAATCGCCCGTATCTATGCTGAAGGGTTCAGCATCGTCGGTCTGAAAAAACTGTACCTCAGTAAACGGGAAGCTGAAGGTTTTTACCATGTGCACAAAGACAAACCCTTCTTCGGTGAACTCACCGACTTCATGTCCAGCGGTCCGTGCATTGTCATGGTGCTTGAAGCCGAAGATGCAATAAAAAAATGGCGTGACCTCATGGGAGCAACAAACCCGGCCAACGCTGCCGAGGGGACACTCCGCCGTGAATTCGGAGACTCCCTTGAAGCCAACGCCACCCATGGGTCAGATGCACCGGAAACCGCAGCATTTGAGATCAGTTATTTCTTTTCAGGACTTGAATTACTCGTATAAGTCAGCCCGCCTTTGAATACCGGCAACAAGGTGGTTCCGGATGACGGGACCACCTTGTTGCATCTGCGAATCTCGAACACTGCAGCCGGCTGCTTCTGTCTGTTGACAACCTCTCCTCTCATGGTTGTCTGACAAAAAATCCCGGCCGGCATCTTTTCATAAGAAAAACATACGTGCGAATGAAGATAACAGGCATGATACCGGCTCTACGCCGATGCCGAATCGTAAGCAGAAATAAGACCGTCGGAAATCGGTGACTTTTCTGTACGATAAAAATCGCAGTTATCAGTACATAAAGTTTTTAAAAAAGATCCGCTCACAAACAGATCCTCACTAAAAGCATATAAGCGCAGTTTTTTTGATGTCAGAACAGTGCGACAGGAGTAAAGTCTGCACGACTTCAACGGTATCTGAGTAGAGATACAGTTGAAAAACACATCATATTTCTCATACTTCCGGTCATGGTCCGGGTTTTAACGCGACCTGCTCGCACGGTCTGAAACTGCCGCCTGCTCCACATGAGCTGTGTTGAACTCTATGAAAAGAGGTATCACCTATGGGTCTAGGATTTATTTCCAAATTCCTGCCGCCGCCAGAAAAAAAGTTCTTCAACTTTTTTGAGGAAGGTGCTGAAGTCTGTGAACTCACGGCACAGCTGTTTTACCAGATCGTGTACTCGGATATGAAACAGCAGGAAGATTATCTTATCCATGCGAAAACTTACAAACGACGTGCAGTTGAGGCACTTGAAGGCAGCCTGGCCTTGCTGAACAGTACCTTCATCACTCCGATTGATCGTGAAGACATCCAGCTCATTTCAACCAATCTCTACAATGGCACCAAGGTCATCCTCAAGGCGTGCCTCAATCTCCGTATTTATAAGATCGAATATTACAATGAAATTGTGAAGGGGCAGGCAGAGATTCTGGTTAAAGCCACTGAAGAGTTGCGAACGATCATCTCCATGCTCAAAAAAAATGCTCCGCTCAAAGAGATAACCGCCTGTGATTCACGCATTAAGGATATCGAAGGGCGGGGTGATGAGATCCTGTATACCGCCACCGAGGAGATCTTCTCCGGAAAGTATGATGCTCTGCATGTTCTTAAAATGCGGGACATCTATAAGGGTATTGAAAATGCTCTGGACATCTGTTCGGTCATTGCCGACCTGATTGTCAACATTGCCATTAAACACAGTTGATTGTACTGAACGCAATGTTGCGACTGGTGACCGAAGAACCGATTTGATTGTGAGGCTTCATGATTACAGTTCTGCTTGTACTGGTAATTTTGGCTGCATTGATCTTTGAATATATCAATGGGTTTCATGATTCTGCAAACTCCATTGCCACTGTTGTTTCGACAAAGGTCCTGACCGCCCGGGTAGCCGTTATCTACGCGGGGTGTTTTGAGGTTATCGGTGCATTTCTCGGTACACATGTTGCCAACACCATCGGCCAGGGGATCATCACTGCTGAAATCGTGACCCAGGGCGTTATCCTGTGTGCTCTTTTATCTGCGATTCTGTGGAACCTGGTGACCTGGTACTACGGTATACCGTCGAGTTCTTCACACGCCCTGATCGGTGGCCTGATGGGTGCCGGGATTGCCAAGGCCGGATGGGAAGTCATCCTGTTTGATGGTGTGACGAAAAAAATTCTTATGCCGATGGTGACCTCACCGATGCTCGGTTTCGGCATCGGCTTTATCTGCATGGTCATCATTCTCTGGGTCTGTATGCGGGCCCGCCCAAATATCGTCAACAAGTTGTTTCGCAAGCTGCAGCTCGTTTCAGCGGGCATCATGGCCCTCAGCCACGGGAGCAACGATGCGCAAAAAACCATGGGTATCATCACTCTCGCCCTGGTCAGCAACGGTCTTCTCACCGAGTTCAAAGTACCGACCTGGGTCGTTCTCAGTTGTGCATTAACCATGGGCCTGGGAACCATGGCAGGCGGTTGGCGGATTATCCGCACCATGGGCAGCAAGATGATCAAACTCAAACCGGTGCATGGTTTTGCCGCTGAAACCTCGGCCGCGGCTGTAATCCTGACAGCCTCTCACTTCGGTATCCCGGTGAGCACCACCCACATCATCTCCACCTCAATCATGGGCGTGGGCAGTACACGGGGTGCCAACGCTCTCAAACTCGGCATTGTCGGCAACATCGTCCTTGCCTGGGTGTTGACCATCCCGGTCTGTATGATCATCGCCACCATACTCTACCAGCTTCTGCCTTTTTGACAGATAACAGAATAAAAACACGGCTTTACACTGACCCGTATCCCTGCTGCCGCTCTTTCTGTCCATCACGATTCACCTGTACATGACACCCGCCTGACAATGATCTCAGACAGAATCGGATATTACGCCGTGATCTGACACATCCGGAGGTCTGGCACAGTTTGACGCACCCACTGTTCACACGGCAAGGAAGATGTTTCTGAAATGCGGGTGGCACCGGTTCATCGCACAGACAGATGTCCCGCCACCCTATGAACATCCTTCCCGCTCATGGAGGTGAACACATACAAAACTATGATTAAAGTACAATGGTAAAACGTCGCCCCCCTGTGCTTCATACTTTCATCTACCGCGTCCTCACCGTACGCCTGCTGCTTATGACGATGGTCATCTGTTCAGCCATCGGCACAGCGGTGTACTTTACAGAACG